>JAFEBB010000053.1 GCA_018266075.1 Deltaproteobacteria bacterium
TCGCGCCGCTCGAGCCCAACAGCTCCGCCAGCGCCGCGCCTTCGCTCGTCGTCTCGCGAGACGCGAGCACGATCTTCGCCCCCACCGTCAGTGGCAGCAGCAGCTCGAGCACAGCGATGTCGAACGAAAGCGTGGTCACCGCGAGCACCGTGTCGCTCGCCGTCATTCCCGGACCGTCGACCATGCTCGACAGGAAGTTCGCTACCGCCCGATGCGGCACTGCCACGCCCTTCGGCTTCCCCGTCGAGCCCGACGTGTAGATCACATACGCCGCATCGTCGGACCGGGCGCTGTTTGGACCTGCCTCCAGGTCGCTGGAGTCGAGCGGTGCGAGCGAGTCGTCCGCGTCGAGCGTGACGACCTGCTTCGCCTTGAGCTCCAGACGCTCACTGAGCGATTGCTCGGTCACCAGCGCCGCGATTGCCGCATCCTCTGCCATGAACGCGAGCCGTTCTTTGGGAAACCCGGGATCGAGCGGCACATACGCGGCGCCGGCCTTGAGCGCGCCAAGTAGGCCAACGAGCATCCGCTCCGAACGCTCCACGCACACGCCCACGTGCGTACCCCGCCCGACACCGAGCTCGCGGAGCCTGCGTGCGAGCTGATTGGCCCGCGCGTTGAGCGAGCCAAACGTGACCACCCGGTTACCGGTCTGGACGGCGATGCGCTCGGGGTTCTCCGCGACCTGTTCTTCGAACCGCCGATGAATGAGCTGCGGCCCAGGCACGCTCCTTTCGGTCGCGTTCCAGGCGTCGAGCTGCCCTTGCTCCCGCGGCGTCAACATCGGCAGGTTGGCGATGGGCGTTGCCAGCTCCAGCGACGCGGCGTCGAGGAGCTGGGCATACGCCTCCATCCACCGCTCGACCGTCCGGGCCTCGAAGAGATCGCTGTTGAACTGCACCTCGAGCGTCACCTCGCCGCGCTGCTCCACGGCGTTGACGAAGAGATCGAACGTCTCGAAGCGGCGCGGATTCGTCTGCAGCTGCACCTCGAGCCCGGCGAACGGCATCTCGCGCTCGCTCAGCCCGCGGTCGAGGTTGAAGCACACCGACGCCAGGGGAAGCCGGCTCGGATCGCGCGCGAGCGGCAGCGAACGCAGGAGCCGGCCATAGGTGAAGGCCTGGTGCTCGGAGGCATCGAGCGTGGCCCTTCTCGTCTCCGCGAGCAGCGCGAGGAACGACTTGTCCCGCGCGGGCGCGAGCCGAATGGGGAGCGTGTTCACGCAGTGGCCCACGAGCGTTTCGTGATCGCCCACGCCCTGGCCCGCCGACGGAATGCCAATGACCACGTCCTCCTGCCCGGTGAGCCGTCCCATCAGCACGCCGAAGCCGGCGAGCAGCGCGTTGAACAAGCTCCCGCGCTCGCGCGCCGCCGCGCGCCGCACGCGCGACACCAGCTCCTCCGGCAGCAGCCGATCCATTCGACGGGAGGCGTACGTCTTCTGCGCTGGACGGACGCGATCCGTCGGCAGCTCGAGCACCGGCAGCTCACCCGAGAACCGCGAGAGCCAGTACGCCTCGTCCGCGGGCTTCGATGCGGCACCTGTTCGCGCCTGCTCGCGCGCGTACGCGGCGATGGATTCTGCCGGCTCGAGCGCAACCGGATGTCCGGGCTTGCGCGCGCTGTACAGCGCCGCCCATTCGCGAACGATCACCGCAGTCGACCAGCCATCGCAAACGAGGTGGTGCGCGGTGAAGATGGCGCGAACTTCTTGCGGCGACATGCGCACCAGGTGCGCGCGGCACACCGGACCGTGCTCGAGGTCAAAGGGCGTCTGCACTTCACTCTCGAGCAGCGCAGTGAACACCGCATCGCGGTCGGCGCGCGCGGACAGATCGTTCAGCTTCGGCGCGACGAAGAGCGGCGGCCCAACGAGCAGCGACGTGCCATCCGCGCTGAAGGTGGAGCGCAGCGCCGCGTGCCTCGCCACGAGATCTTCGAGCGCGCTCCCCAGCGCCAGCACGTCCACGTCGCCGCGAAGGGTGAGCGTGATCGACTCGTTGAAGGCGAGCGACGCCTCAGAGCCGAGGCGTGTCGCGGTCCAGAGCTCGCGTTGAGGTTCGGTGGTGGGCGCCACGTCGAGGATTGCGGGCCCAGCAAAAGGATCGAAGTCGCTTACCAGCTCCTGGGTGGACATCGTCGCTCCGGGTCAAGGTGCGGTTCGGCGACGCAACGCGGTCGCAGAAACCGGGCCAGCCGCGTGAGCGCTGCGCGACAGCCGTTCGATTCACGCAGCGACGCCCGGAGTGCCCAGCAGCGTGCGAGGCGCATCCGGCACGCGTCTCGCACGAGCGCACCATCGGTCGCGGGCGAAGCGGGGCTCGGGCCACGACGAGGTCGGGTGTTGGCGGCGTTGGGGAGGCGTGGTCATGAGCGGGTTTCTGGGGGCCCTCAGTCCGGGGCGGATGGCGAAGCTCAACCTGTTGGGTGATTTGGCGGTGCTGGTCCTCGCCGTCGCGTTCGCGTCGAGGGGCCACGGGCTCTTCTGGAGCATGCTGCTGGCGCCCGTGTGGATCCTCACGGCGGCCGCGCTGCGGCACTACGACCCCTGGGCGAGCGATCGCAGCGCGCTCGACGATCTCGCGCTCGTGTCGGTGCTCGTGGCCGCCGTCACCACCGTGCAGGCCATGCTCAACGCGCTCTTCGGGAGCTGGCTCCCCACGCCCAACGTGGGCCACTACGCGCTGGCGAGCTTTCCGCTCCACGCTGCGCTTCGCGCGCTGATCCGCGGGCTGCGCCGCCTCGACAAGCCGCTCGACGAAGTGCTCGTGGTGGGCACCGGTCCGCTCGGCCGTCTCACCCGCGAGGACGTCGCGCACAGTCGACGCCGTCGCGTGCTGGGCTACCTGCGCTTCCCCGACGAGCCCGAGCCCGAGCGCAGCAACGCGTACCTCGGCGTGAGCGACGAGCTCGAGTCCATCCTCCGCGACGTGCCGGTGGCCGAGGTCTACGTCGCCGGAAACGCCATCAAGCAGGGGCCGGCCATGCAGCGCGTGGTGCACACCTGCGAGCGCTTCGGCGTTCCGTTCGCGTTGCCCGCGCAGCCCTTCCGACTCGACCGCGCGCAGGCCATGGGCGCGGGCTTCAGCGGCGACGGCTACCAGCACCTGCTCTGCTGCTCCTACAAGCCCGCGCAGATGGCGGTGAAGCGCCTCTTCGACATCGTCGCGTCGGCGTTCGCGCTCTGGGTCCTGCTGCCGTTCTTCGCGGTGGTGATCGCGGCGATCAAGCTGACCAGCAAGGGCCCCATCTTCTTCAAGCAGCAGCGCGTGGGACTGAACGGCAAGCCGTTCCACATGCTCAAGTTCCGCTCGATGGTGGTGAATGCCGAGGCGTTGCTCGCCGGCCTCCAGGCGCAGAACGAGCAGACCGGCCCGGTGTTCAAGATGCGCCGCGATCCGCGCATCACGCGCGTCGGCCGCTTCATCCGCAAGTACTCGATCGACGAGCTGCCGCAGCTCATCAACGTGCTCCGCGGCGACATGAGCATCGTGGGGCCGCGGCCGCCGGTGCCGAGCGAGGTCGCGCGCTATGAGCCGTGGCAGCGGCGGCGGCTCTCGGTGCGGCCGGGCCTGACGTGCATCTGGCAGGTGAGCGGCCGCAACCAGATCTCGTTCGAGGAGTGGATGTACCTCGACATGCGCTACATCGATCACTGGAGCCTGACGCAGGATCTGGAGCTCATCGTTCGCACGGTGCCCGTGGTGCTCACCGGGCGCGGCGCGAGCTGAACGATGGCCGACGCGCAGGAGTCGGCACGTGACCTGCTTTCGTGAAGCAGCAGTGCGGCCGCGAGCCGCGTTCCCATCGAGCCCGCGAAAATAGCGGGGAGCGGAGCGAACACCATGCGCGTCGTTGCGCCGATTCTTCTGGCCGCCGTCGGGCTCGGCTGCGCCACCAGCAAGCCGACGTTCGTCTGGGCCGATGAGTACAGCGACCCCATCACCGCCGACGGCAGGCACTACGTGATCGAGCCGGGCGACACCATCTGGGTGCGCGTCTTCAATCAAGAGAACATGTCGACGAAGGGACGCGTGCGCAGCGACGGCATGGTGGCCGTGCCCTTCCTCAACGACGTACAGGCCTCGGGCTACACACCCGACGCGCTCGCTGCGCAGCTCCAAAGCCGCCTCAAGGACTACATCAATGCGCCGCAGGTGACGGTGAGCGTGGAGGAGCTGCACTCCATCACGGTGGCCGTGCTCGGCGAGGTGGCGCACCCGGGCCAGGTGACGACGGCGTCAGGCGCGGGCGTCCTCCAGGTTCTCGCGGCGAGCGGCGGGCTCACCGAGTTCGGCCACCACAACCGCATCTACGTCTTGCGGCTCGCGCCCGAGCGCACCACACGCATCCGCTTCGATCTCGACGAGCTGTATCGCGGTGAGGGCAAGGCGTCGTCGTTCCGCATGCGTCCGGGCGACGTTCTGGTGGTCGAGTAGCCATGCACGCGCTGCTGCTCGCGCTCACGCTCGCCGCTCCGCCGGTGACGTGGCAGGCCGCGGTGACCACCGAGGCGGTGGAGCGCACGCCGGAGCCCGGCGAGGCGTCCACGGTGGCCACTTCGGAGCTTGCGCTCGCGCCGCGCGTGGGTGCGCTCTTCGGCAGCGGCGAGGCGATGTTCGCGCTGGGCTACGCGCCGCGGCTCACGCTCGTGGATCCGCAGGGGCTGAGGCAGCTCGAGGTCCTGCACCAGGCGACCGTCGACGCCACGTTCCGCCCCGACCGCACCTGGCAGCTCGTGCTGGGCGAGCTCTACGCGCGCGGCAACACCAACCTCACGCCGCTGCAGCGCCCCGCGACGGCCGCTGCCGTGCCGGCCGACCAGCTCCCTGGCGTGTCCTCGCTCGACTACATGGGCTCCACCACGCGCGCCGACTTGAAGGGCCAGCTCTCGCGTCGGCTGGAGTTGGTGATCACCCCGAGCTTCTCGATCTCCGGCGGCGCGACACCATCCGCGCGATTGGAACTTCCGCTCGAGCGCACGCCGCGCCTCGACACATCCATGAGTTGGAAGATCGCGGGCGCACAGAGCCTCGGCGTCGCTGCAGCGGCCTGGCACACCGATACGTCCAGCGGACCGAC
Organism: Deltaproteobacteria bacterium; assembly: GCA_018266075.1. Taxonomy (GTDB): domain Bacteria; phylum Myxococcota; class Myxococcia; order Myxococcales; family SZAS-1; genus SZAS-1. The sequence goes on from JAFEBB010000053.1 coordinate 5,083, forward strand.
GGCCGATGTCGTCGAAGCGAGCGGAACGTGGCGTCGCCAGCTCGACGAGCGGAGCAAGCTCAGCCTCGCGGCAGGTGCGGGCGCGTACCACACCAGCGAGCCGGGCTCGGCGAACCTCCCCTGGCTCGCAGGGCCGCTGGGGCTCTTCGAATACCGCCGCGGCCTCGGCGAGCGCGCCGAGAACCTGGAGGCGCTGGCACAAGTGTCGCTTGGCCCCGCGGTGGATCCGCTCACCGGCACCGCGGTGGAGCGGGTGGATGGCATCGGCGGCGTCGAATTCACCGCCATGCAGAACCTGCGCCTGGCGGAGCGCGCCAGCTCCGGCGTCACGCTCGACGGAACCCAGGAGGGCTACGCGCAGCTCGAGTCGACGGCCACGTGGACGATCTCGAAGCCGGTGCGTCTTGCCGCCAGCGCGCGCGGGGCCTACCTCACCTCGGAAGCACCGGGCCAGGCGAGCGGGCTGCAGTGGCTGGCCTCGGTGAGCGTCACGGTGGTCGAGGCGGGGGTGCCTTGATGCAGAAGCTGATTCTGCTCGCGGGGCTCGTGGGACCGGTGGCCGTGCCCGCAATCGCGGCGCGCGCTCGAAATCCGCGCCGCGCGCTCAAGCGGCTGCTGCTGGGCACCCTGCTCTTCAATGCCTCGTATCTCGTCGCGTTGCGCTGGCTGTACCCGCGGTTCTGAAGGGAGGGCGCCGTGGAGCGAAAGAGCGTGCTGCTCGTGGAGGACAGCCCGGAGCTCCGGCAGCTCACCCGCGCGCACCTGCTGCGCCTCGGGCTCGACGTGACCGAGGCCGGTGACGGCCGCCACGCGCTCGGCGCGCTCGCCACCCGCAGCTTCGACCTGGTGTGCCTGGACCTGATGCTGCCCGAGGTCAGCGGCTACGAGATCTGCGAGCGCATCCGCGCGAACGACGCGAACCGCAACGTGCCCATCCTGGTCATCAGCGCGCGAAGCTCGGCCACGGATCGCGCGCACGCGCTCGAGGCCGGCGCCGACGCCGTGCTGGTGAAGCCCTTCCGCGCCAACGAGCTGCGCTCGCGCGTCGCCGAGCTGCTCACCGGCGCCCAGAAAGGCGCGCCATGAGCGAGCCTGCTCCCGCGCCGAAGCCGAGCGCCGCCGAGGAGAACGGCGACCTCTTCGACTACGCGCTCATCCGCGACTGGCTGGGCTACGCGCTCGGCTCCACGCTGCGTCATCCTCTCATCGCCATCATCGTCGCGGCGTTGGTGATGTGCACGACCATCGGCGCGCTCAAGGTGCTCCCGCGCTCGTACCACGTGGAGAGCAAGCTCCTCGCCCAGCGCAACACGGTGATGAACGCGCTCGACAACCCCAACCGAAGCTGGGGCGAGGGCGACGCACCGCTGCGCGCAGCGTCGGAGACCGTGCTCCGTCGCGACAACCTGGTGCTGCTCATCAAGCAGACCGACCTGGTGGACACCTGGGAGCGCACCCGCGCGCCCGCCGTGCGCCTCAAGGATCGCGTGCTCGAGCTCATCAACGGGCCACCCACCGACGACGATCGCATCGATGCGCTCGTGGGGTTGCTCGAGAAGCGGCTCACGGTGGAGACCGGTGATCAGACGGTCACCATCTCGCTCGACTGGCCCGACGGCAACACCGCCTTCCGCCTCGTCGACGCCGCGCAACAGAACTTCCTCGAGGCGCGGCACGTCACGGAGATCGCCCTCATCTCCGAGGCCATCTCCATCCTCGAGGGCCACGCCACGCAGGTGCACGAGGCGGTGATGTCCACGATGGACGAGCTGCAGCAGCGCATGAAGGCCGCCGACGCCGCCGACGACAAGGACAAGCCGCCAGACAGCGCGCCCAAGCCCGCGAAGGCGCGCGCGCCGACGCGGCGACCCGAGGACCAGGAGGTCGCGCAGCTCAAGGTGCTGCTCAGCTCCAAGAAGCAGACCATCAAGGACGTGGAGGAGTTTCGCCAGCGCCGCCTCACCGAGCTCCAAACGCAGCTCACCGAGGCCAAGGCCATCTACGCGCCCGCGCACCCCACGGTCCTCAACATCCAGCAGACCATCGACGCGCTGACGCAGCCCTCGCCCCAGGTGGAGCAGCTCCAGCGCGAGGCCAAGGACCTCGAGGACGAGCTCGACCGGCGCGTGACCCACCTCGATGGCATCCAGGAGCCCTCGCGAAAGGACATCGACGACGCGATCAAGCTCAGCCGCAAGGCGCCCTCGGATACGGAAGACGTGAACCTCGAGTACACGCGCTCGCGGCTGCGTCTCGCGGTGAGCCAGTACGACACGCTGCTCGAGCGCATCGACGCAGCGCACATCGAGCTCGACACCGCGCGCGCCGCGTTCAAGTACCGCTACGCCGTCATCCGGCCGGCGCAGGTACCCAAGAAGCCGCAGAAGCCGAACGCCGGCTCGGTGCTCTTCGCGGGCGCGCTGGCGGCCCTGGCGCTGGCGCAGCTCGCGGCGCTGCTCGCGGATCTTCGCGGCGGACGCATCGTGCAGCGCTGGCAGGTGGAGCGGCTCCTGGAGTTGCCCGTGCTGGGCGAGGTGCGGCGCGCGTGAGCGCCGCGCTGCCAGCGCCCGCGGTGGCCCCGCGGCGAACGCCGTGGCTGCTGGCGCCCCTCGCGGTGGGTGCGCCGCTGTGTCTGCTCGCGCTCTTCGTCACTGACGGCAGCCTCGTGCTCGTGCTCGCGCCACTGGCCGGGCTCGGCGTGCTCGCGTTCGTGCTCTTCGGACGGCTCCGCACGAGCGCCATGATTCTGCTCCTCGCGGGCCTCGCGCTGGAGAACCCCTCCGAGCGGCCCGCGAACGGAATGTGGCGTTCGCCGCTCTACCCGCTCGGCGCGCTGCTCCTCGACAAGCTCAACAACGTCACCGGCATCCACGCGCTGCGCTTCACCGGGCTCGACGCGGCCATGCTCCTGCTGGCGTCGGTGCTCGTCTATCGGCGCTGGCACGGCATCGAGCTCGATCGGCGCGGGCAAGTGCAGACCGCGCGGCCGCTCGGCCAGGCCGCGACGGTCTCCCTCGCCGCGATCATCGGGCTCTGGGGCTACGGTCTCGCCACCGGCGGCGACTTCCAGAACTCGCTCTGGCAGGTGCAGAAGCCGCTCTACGTGCCGCTCCTGGCGCTCTTCTTTCAAGCGAGCTTCCAGGGGCCGCGCGATCACGAGCTGCTCGCCAAGATCGTCGTCGGTGCCGCGCTGTGGAAGGCAGCGACCGCGCTCTACGTGCGGCACCTCTTTCCGTGGCTCAGCGACGAAGCGCTGCCGTACGTGAACACGCACTCCGATTCGGCGCTGTACGCGACCGCGTTCACGCTGCTCGTCGCGGCGTTCCTGCTGAAGCCTTCGCGCGCGAGGCTGCTGCGGTGCGTGCTGCTGCTTCCCCTCCTCGCGGAAGGAATGATTGCCAACAACCGGCGGCTGGTCTGGGTGGAGCTCGCCGCCGTGCTCGCCACGCTGCTGCTCTTCATGCCGCGCACGCGGCTCAAGCGGAAGCTCGCGCGCGGCGCGGTCATGGCGACGCCGTTCGCCATCCTCTACCTGGCCATCGGTTGGAACTCGGGCTCCACGATCTTCAAGCCCGCGCGGACGATGCGCTCGGTGGTGAGCTCGGACACCGACTCGAGCTCGAGGAGCCGCGACATCGAGAACTTCAACCTGGTGATGACCACGGGCGCGCACATGCTGCTCGGCCAGGGCTTCGGGCACGAATACGAAGAGCACGTCGTCGGCGACGACATCTCGCACGTGTTTCCACAGTACCGCTACATCCCCCACAACAGCCTGCTCGGGCTTTGGTCGTTCGGCGGCTGGCTCGGCTACACCGGCCTCACCGCCATCCTGAGCGCCGGCGTGTTCCTCGCGGCGCGCGCGTTCCGGATGGCGCGCGATCCGGACCACCGCGTCGCGGCGTTCGTCTCCATCGCTGTCGTCGCCATCTACCTGCTGCAGGGCTACGGCGACATGGGCGTCTTCTCCTGGCTGTCCACCTTCCTGCTCGCGGCGGCGCTGGCCACGGCCGCGAAGCTCGCTGTCGCGGTTCGAGCCTGGCCTTCGCGACAAGCCGAACCTGCACGGGCACAGCTCGCGCCGGAGGGCACGACATGAGCGGCGTCCAGATCATCTGTACGATGGCCGCGGCGCCCGCGCTTTTCGCCGGCGTGTACCTCTTGTTGCTCACGCTCGCCTCGCGTCGCACCTCTGCGCCGCCATTGCTCGACCTGCCGCTCCGCTTCACGATCGTGGTGCCCGCGCACAACGAAGCGCGCGGCATCGCCGAGACGGTGAAGAACCTCCGCGCGCTGGCCTGGCCTCCCGAGCGGTTTCGCGTGCTGGTGCTGGCCGACAACTGCAGCGACGACACCGCGAACCGCGCGCGCGCAGCCGGCGCTCAGGTCATCGAGCGCATCGATCGCGCGAACCGGGGAAAGGGCTACGCGCTGCAGCTCGCGTTCGATCACCTGCTCGGCCAGGGCTGGGCCGACGCGATGGTGGTCGTCGACGCGGACACGTTGGTCTCGCCGAACCTGCTTCGCGCGTTCGCCGCGCAGATCGGCGCGGGCGCGCAGGCCGTCCAGGCGGACTACCGCGTTCGGAACGTCGACGACGCGTGGCGCACGCGGCTCATGGCCATCGCGTTCGGCGCGTTTCACACCGAGCGCTCCCTCGCGCGCGAGCGGCTGGGCCTCTCGTGCGGCCTGCGCGGCAACGGCATGTGCTTCACGGCGGGCACGCTCCGCGCCGTGCCGCACCTCGCGTTCTCGCTCGTGGAGGACCTCGAGTACGGGCTTCGGCTCGGCGAAGCCGGCGTTCGCGTGCACCACGCCGTCGACGCGCAGGTGTTTGGGGAGATGGTGGCGGGTGAGCGCGCGTCGCGGTCGCAGCGTTTGCGATGGGAGCGTGGTCGACGCGCCCTCGCGCGCACGCGCGGTCCAACATTGCTTGCACGTGCACTCGTGAAGCGGAGCGCGCTCTTGCTCGACCTCGCGATCGATCTGCTCCTGCCACCGCTCGCGAGCCTCGCGCTCTACAGCGCGCTCGGGCTGATCGCCGCGCTGATGTTCGGGGGCGGCGCGCTCGCGATCGACGCGTTCTCCTTCACGCTCTTTGCCATCGCGCTCCACGTCGTGCGCGGCTGGCAGCTCTCGGGAACAGGCGCGCGTGGCCTGGCCGACCTCCTGCGCGCCCCGGTTTACCTGCTCTGGAAGCTGGGGCTCGCACTTCGCCGGCCCACGCAGCGCCCGACGAGTTGGGTGCGCACCGCACGCGGAGGCGAGAGCCCATGACGAAGCCCAAGGCCACCGCCGAGGAGCTGCCGCCGGCCCACCCCTACACGCTCGCGCGCGTGCAGGAACTCTGGTACGCGCTGCAGGCGCGCAGCTGGCTCTCGCTGGCGATCGTCCCCTCGCATCCGGGCAGCGGCAGTCGCGAGCTGGCGCGCGCGCTCACAGAAGTGGGAAGCGCGCTGCGCGGAGAGCCCGTTCACCTCTTCGACGCCGAGCACAGTGACTCGGACGCCGTCGTGAAGCTGATGGTCGACGTTCGCGCGTACACCCGCGACAACGAGCGCGTGGTGATCGCGCTTGATCCGCCGGTCATCAACCCCACGGCCATCTCGCTGATTCGCGCCGCCGACGCCGCGCTGCTCACGATCGAGCGCGGGCGTGCAGACCTTCGCTCCGCACGAAAGACCATCGAGCTCGTCGGTCCAGATCGTCTCGTTGGAAGTGTGCTCGTTCAAGCGAGGTAGCCATGAGCTCGCCACGCGTCAGCGTCGTCGTCGCCACGTACAACCGGAAGGCGTTGCTGCTGCGCCTCCTGCGCCAGCTCGCTGCGCAACGGGTCGCGCCTGATGAGCTGGAGCTCATCGTCGTCGACGACGGCTCTGCGGAGCCCGTGGCAGCCGATGTCGAGGCGCTGCAGCTGCCCTGTCGTGTGGAGGTGATCACCCAGGCGAACGCGGGCGCCGCTGCGGCACGCCACGCGGGCGTCGCGTGCGCGCGCGGCGACGTCATCGTGCTCGTGGACGACGACATGCAGGTCGCCCCGGACTTCCTCGCCGAGCACCTGGCCGTGCACGACGTGCATCCGCACGCGGTGGTGCTCGGTCGAATCGCCGCCGATCCTGCGCTGCGCGAGATGCCGCTCTTCGAGCGCTACAACGCGTGGCGACTCGAGCGCTGGGAGCGGGCGCAGCGCGCCGGCGCATTCGCCCTGCACGGCAACAACCTCTGCACCGGGAACGTGTCGTTCCGTCGCGAGGACTACGAGGCCGTGGGCGGCTTCGACCTCTCGCTCCGCCGCAGCGAGGACGCGGAGCTCGGACTTCGCCTCGAGGCACACGGCGTGTTCTTCACCTTCCGTGAGAGCGCCGTCGTGCAGCACGGCAGCGACCACACCAGCTGGGAGAACTGGCTCCAGAGCGCGCGGCGTTACGGCGCGTTCGATCTCCGCATCGCGCGCAAGCACGCGCACATGCCGCACGCGGATCCCTGGCGCTACCTCTTCGCGCTTCGCGCTCCCGTGCGGCCCTTCCTCGCGTTCGCAGCGGCCGCTCCTCACCTCGCAGAAGCGCTGTCCCGCGGGACCGTGCGCGCGGCTGAAGCGCTCGATCGCCGGGGCCTGGAGTCACTCGCCATTCCGCTCACGGGCATCGCGTACGGCGTGGAGTACTTCCGCGGCATCCGCGGCGAGGCCGGCTCACTCAGCGAGGCGCTCGAGAGCGCGATCGAATTTCTCACCAAGATTGGCGATGCACCGGAATGCGATGTCCGTGCGCCACGCTTCGCGGCGGCCGCGGTCAGCGCTGCCCGCGACTTCGCCGCCGATCGCGCCGCGCGCCACCGCTGCGAGTCGCGCTATGGCTACGCGGGCACGCGCGGACAACCGCTCGGCGCCGAGCTCGCGACGAAGATCGGCCTGCAGCTCGCCGCAGGCTACCGCCTGATGCGCCTGTGGCGCGCCGCGGGAGTTTCAGTCGGCGCGAAGATCACCTCGCGGTTCATCCGCCACCTCTACGGCTCCGACATCCACTGGGACGCCGAGCTCGCGCCGGGCACCACCTTCGTGCACGGCTTCGGGCTCGCCATCAGCCACGCCGCGCGCGTCGGGCCGGACTGCGTGATCTCGCAGAACGTCACGCTCGGCATGGGCATCGATCCCGTCACGCGCGAGACCGGCGGACCGACGCTCGGCGCCGGCGTGCACGTGGGCGCGGGGGCCGTGCTCATTGGTCCGATCACCGTCGGCGCGGGCTCGAAGGTCATGCCCAACGTGGTGCTCACCACCTCGGTGCCGCCGGGCTCGCTCGTCGAGGCGCCCGTGCCCCACGTGCGCCCGCGCCTGAAGCCACAGAACGAGCCGCTCGCAGCGCGGGCTCGCAGTGCCTCTGGAGAACGGAGCTGAACCATGCGCGCCGGGCTTCTGCTCTTTGCGGCTTCGGCCGTGCTCGCGTGTCGACCGACGCACGCGAACGAGCCACCCAAGCACCCACCCGCGGGGCCGTTCCCTGAAGCGGCGACGAAGATCTGGGACAAGGGCCTCGCCGACGGCTGGGAAGATTGGGGCTGGGCGCCGCGCAAGCTCGAGGCCGGTCAGCCCGCGCGCCTCGACATGGGCCACTACGGCGGCTGGATCCTCGCGCACCGCAAGCTCGAGGGGCACTGGGGCGGCGTGCGCATCCGCTACCGCGCGCCCGCGGGCTACGGCGAGTTCCTCGAGGTGCGCGTCGACTCGGATCAGTCGGTGAGCTACCCGCGCGTCGCGTTGGACGTCGCGCACCAGCTGCCTGCAGCCGATGGCTGGACCGACGCCTTCATCCCCATGGGCGAGCTCGACCCGCACGGCCAGCCGTTCGACCGCATCATCCTCCGCGCGTACCGCGACGTGGGCCACGACCCGGTCGAGCTCGCGAGCGTCGCCTTCACCCACCCCGACCCGGCGAACGAGAAGCCCGTGGTCACCAAGCGAAGGAGCGTGACGCTCACCGTCGACTGCCGCGCGGCGACGCACGAGATCAGCCCGCTCATCTACGGCATCGCCTACGGCTTCCAGAAGGACACGAGCGGCCCGCTGCGCTGGTCTCTCGGCGCAACTGCCCGGCGTTGGGGCGGCAACCCCGCGAGCCGCTACAACTGGAAGCTGGGCAACGCGTGGAACACGGCGTCGGACTGGTTCTTCCAGAACGTGAACTACACCGGCCTGCCCAACTACACGTACCAGCACTTCCTCGACGATGACTTGAAGCACAACGTCGCCACGGCGCTCACCGTTCCCACGCTCGGCTGGGTGGCGAAGGACACCACGTCGTACACGTTTCCCGTGAGCCGCTTCGGCGCACAGGCGAAGACAGCGCCGGAGCAACAAAACGCCGGAAACGGCGTGGACACCAACGGCAAGCCCATCGTGCCGCCCGGGCCGTCACAGACCAGCGTGCCCGCACCGCCCGAGTTCATCGGCGAGTGGGTGAAGGCCATTCGCGCGCACGAGAAGCCCGGCGTGCGCAGCGTGCAGATGTACATCCTCGACAACGAGCCGATGCTCTGGAACACCACCCACCGCGACGTTCACCCCGCGCCGGTGAGCTACGACGAGCTGCTCGAGCGCACCATCGGCTACGCCAAGGCCATCAAGGCGGCGGACCCGCAAGCGATCATCGCCGGTCCCGCCGAGTGGGGCTGGCCCGCGTACCAGTACTCGGCGGTGGACGCGCAGGAGGGCTACTCGTTCGCGCCCGATCGCCTGCGCCACGGCAACGTGCCGCTCATTCCTTGGTGGCTGCGCAAGCTGCACGAGTACAAGCAGAAGAACGGCGTGAACCTGGTGGACGTGCTCGACGTGCACTTCTACCCCCAGGCCGATGGCATGGGCGTGGGCACCGACGGCAAGGTCGATGCCGCCACGGCCGCGAAACGCATCCGCTCCACGCGCGCGCTCTGGGATCCCACGTACGTCGACGAGTCGTGGATCAAGCAGCCGGTGATGCTCTTGCCGCGGCTCAAGAAGTGGATCGACGAGAACAACCCGGGGATGGGCATCTCCATCGGCGAGTGGAACTTCGGCGCAGAGAACGACGTGAGCGGCGGCCTGGCCGTCGCCGAGACGCTGGGTCGATTCGAGAATGCGGGCATCACCTCGGCGTTCTACTGGACCAGCCCGCCCGACGGCTCACCGGCTTACTGGGCCTTCCGCGCGTACCGCAACTACGACGAGCACGGCGCGCACTTCCTCGACACTTCGGTTCCGGGCAGCAGCAGCGACAAGTCGGCGTCCGTGTTCGCGTCCCGCGACTCGAGCGGCAAGCTGGTGTTGGTGGCGCTCAACCTCGATCCCGAGTCGGAGCTCGACGCCGATGTGGAGCTCGAAGGCTGTGCCGCGCCAAGCAGCGCGCGCGCCTTCAGCTACGTGGGCGGACTGCACGGCTTCCAGCCCGCGCCTGATCCGCTCCAGGGCCGCACGGTGCACGCCGCGCTCTCGCCCTACTCGATCAACGTGCTCGAGCTTCACGCCAAGTGAAGCGCTGATTCACGCCACCCGCGTGCGCGCTCGGGCCACGAGCTCGACCAGATCTCCGACGCAGCGCACGCCGAGAATCTCGTCGGGCCGAAGCGCCACGCCAAACGCGGCCTCGAGCGAGAGCAAGAGATTCAGCGAGCCGAGCGAGGTCCAGGCCTCGAGGGAGTGCGGCCCGTCGGTCAGCAAGGGCAGCTCAGCGAGCCCCAGCGCGCGACGCACGAGCTCCGGAACTTCACGCGAGTCGAGAGCCGCGTCGTCGCCCTCCACGCGCGCGGGAACGCCGCTCGCCTTCGCGCCCGCGGGGATCTCGCCCGAGACCACGCTGCCGGGAGCGATGATCGCGTCGTCGCCGATTCGTGCGCCTCGCAGCAGCGTCACGCGCGAGCCGAGCTTCACGCCTCGGCCGACGTGAATCGGGCGCGCCTCGACGGGCTCGTTCCCGCCGCCGGTGCGATGAAAGTCGGTGTCGAGGATCATCGCGAACGGGCCGAGCTGCGCGCCCTCGCCAAGCAGCACGTGGCAATGCGCTGCGATGGCGGCGCCGTGCGCGATGGAGACGCCGTCGTGAATCTGGAGGAGCCCGCGCGGCCCGGTGACGAGGTGTGAGATCACGGGCAACGAGTCGATGGACACGTCGGAGCCCAGCTCGATGCGTCCGGGATTTCGAATATGCGGCTGACCGCGGAGTGTCACGCGCTGGCCCACGTGGTCACAGTCGCGCAGCCACCAACGCGTCCGATGCTCGTCGAAGAACGTTCGCCACATGGTTCACCCCACGCGGACGAGCGTGATGCAGCGCGGGAGCTCGTACGGCCGCGATGTCTCCCAGGTGAAGCGCCTGCCGTCGCCCGCTTCGAAGCCCGAGCCGACGAGGACCTCGAGCGTCGGGCGGTTCTTGGCGGTCTTGAGGTAGCGCGCCTCCACGCGCGTCGCCCCCTGCCCGCTCGCCCACGCGACCGCGTGGTGCAAGAGCGCGAGCTCCACCTTGCGGCCCATCACCCGACAACTGAGCACCAGATCGACGATGCGCGCGGTCTCGCCGACGACCTCCACGCTCACCAGTCCCGTGAGGCCCGCGTCGCCAAAGCGATCGGACACCGTCGCTGCCCAGAGCTTGCGATTCGGCTCCGACGCCCACGCCTCGAGCTCCGCGCTTCCCAGCCGGCGCGTGCTGAGGTTGAGCTGGTTGGTCTTGTTGAGCAACTGCACCACGCGCGACTGGTTCGCGGCGGAGAGCGGCTCCATGCGCACGCGAATCTCCAGGCCTTGCAACCACGCGTCGAGATCGCCGACCTCTTGCTTGAGCTCGGTTCGCGCGCGCTCGGCGGCGTAGAGCCGCGTGCGCTCCAGGTCCTCGCTGCTGATGTAGGGCGCGTCGAAGCAGCGCAGCGCGCGCATCGCCTCGGGATAGCGAAGCTTGTCGGTCGGCCAATCGGGCACGAGCACCTCGGGCAGCGCTTCACGCACGCGCGCGCGCTCGGTGGGGTTGTCGTCGATGAAGACCACCGACTGCAGCCCGAGGTTCAGCTCCTGGGCCAGCTCGGCCACGTTGCGCGCCTTGTCGCGCCAGTTGATTCGCCAGCCCACGAAGTCGGCCCTACGAAGCACCATCTCCGGGTGTTGCTCGATGGCCTCCATCGCGACGGCCTCGTCGTTCTTGCTGGCGATGGCGAGCACGACGCCGCGCCGCGTGAGGTCCTTGAGCTGTCGCTGAAAGTCGACGAGCGCTTCGCCTTCCGGATCGTGGCCGCCGAGGTGCAAGCCCTGCCAGCCGACCTCGCCGACGATGCCGCCCCAGAGCGTCTCGTCGAGATCCACGACGACGAGCTTTCGGGCCTGGCCCGCGCACGCGCGCAGCGCGGCCTTGAGCTCGCGCGCGGCCTCCGCGAGCACCTCGCCCTGGTGGCGCACCTTGCCGAGGTACCAGCCCTTCGCGCTCGTGCCCGCGCGGCCGCCCGCGGCGACCCAGCGCTGCGCGTCGAGCACGAAGGTGTTGGGCGCGTTGCTGAGCCGCGCCATCAGTCGCGCGTTCATCACCGAGAGCGCCCAGCTCGCGCCGAGCGGCGGCCGCGAGTCGAGCAAGCCGAGGCCACGCTGATCTGGAGCGAGCGACCAACTGGCCACGAACATGTGTCGGTACGCGCTCGCGCCCTGGAGCACGCGGTCGACGAACAGATCGACGTCCGCCTCGAGCGACTCGACCGTCGCGGGCTCGTGATGCAGCAGCTTCGCGAATGACTCCGAACAGAGCTCCGGCCGCGTCCAGATGAGCGCAAAGTCGCGCGCGCCATCTGGCGGACCTTGAACCAGCTGCTGCATCACCTGCGCATACGGCGTCTCCACGAGCTCGATCGCGGGCAACTCCGACGGGTCGCGCAGACGCGTGGCCAGATCGCCCAGCGTGAAATCCGCGAGCACCACGCCGCGCAGCTCGGGCTCGACGACCGTGAGCGTCCGCGTCGGAGGCGGAACGGGCCCTGCGGCCGCGCCGTCGACGCGTCGCAACACGCGCGCGGGCACGCCACCCGCCACGACGCCCGGCGGAATTTCGCCCGACACCACACTGCCCGCGGTGATCACCGAGCCCGCGCCGATCTTGGTTCCCGGCAGGACGGTCACGCGGCCCGCGAGCCAGACGCCATCTCCAATCTCCACCGGCCTCGAATCACCGCCCTGTGGCAGCTCGAAGTCCGCCACCACGCAGTACGGCCCGAGGCTCACCCGATCGCCGAGGCGAAGCTGCGTTCGCGCGGCAAGCACCGTGCCGAAGTTGATGACCACCTGATCGCCGATCTCCAGCGTCGCGCCTTCCCCGCACCAGAGCTCAGCTGGACAGAACTCGGAGTTCATCAAGAAGTCAGCGCCGATGTGGAGCGTGCCGGCGTTCTCCACACGCGGGCGGCCCACGGTGCGCGCACGCGGGCCCACGCACGTCGCGCCGCGCAGGAAGAACGGCGCCAGCGCGCTCGAGGTCACGAAGCGTCCGCCCTTGCGGATCCGCTCGGTGAGATCCAACTCACGGTCGCGGTCGAGGCTGCGGCGGATGGTGGAGAGCAAGGTCACGGGCATGCGCGGTCAGGTAAGCAGCGAGGCGCGCGCGGTCGACCCCCTGTCGAGGGGCTCGAACGCGCTCGCTGGCGAACGGAGTGCGCCCACGCGTTCAGCAGAGCGCGTGCGCATTGGTCAGATCTGGATCGACGCGGTCACGCGCGCGGGCGCGCTCGATCGAATCGAGTCGCTCATCGCCGCTGGCCAGGGCGGTCGGGTGTTCACGCCGAACGTCGATCACGTGGTCAACGTCGAGCGCGACCCCGACTTTCTCGGGGCGTATCGCGCCGCCGAGCTCGTGCTCTGCGATGGACAGCCGCTGCTCTGGGCCTCGCGAATCTTGCGCACGCCGCTCCCGGCGAAGGTCTCGGGATCCGATCTCGTGCAGCCGCTGCTGCGACGCGCGGGCGAGCGCGGCTGGCGCGTATTCCTCCTCGGAGGCGGGCCCGGTGTGGCGGCCGAGGTCGCGCGTCGCGCCAAGGCGAACCTGGGTGTGAACGTCGTCGGAACGGCTTCGCCTCGCATCGAGCGGAAGGCATCGCCGGTTGACCCGGAGTTGGTGGCGCAGATCGTCGACGCGCGGACCCAGCTGCTGCTCGTGGGGCTCGGCGCGCCCAAGCAGGAGCTGTGGATTCATCGAAGCGCGAGGGCGATCGCGCCTGCGGTGTCCGTGGGCGTGGGCGCGTCGCTCGACTTTCTTGCGGGCCACGTGCGCCGCGCGCCGCCGTGGATGTCGCGCGCGGGGCTGGAGTGGCTCTTCCGCTTGGCCCAGGAGCCGCGTCGGCTGTGGCGGCGCTACCTGGTTGACGACGTTCGCTTCGCGCCAATCTTGCTTCGCGCGCTGATCGAGGCCCAACCATGAGTCCCGCAGAAGGCTCGGTCGCCGAGCGCACGCCGGCCGAGGTCGCGCCGCCTCCAGCCGAGGATGCCGGCGCCGCCGACGTGCGCGTGGCCGTGCGCAGCGCGCTGGTGCTGAACGTGGCGCTGGTCGCGACGTGGGCCGTGGCTTCGCTCGCCCGCTTCTTCTTGAGCCGTCACCTCGGGCCGACGCTCTTCGGCGTGTACCGCGCCGCCGACGCACAGACGACCCTCTGGTTCATGCTGCTCAGCTTCGGGCTGGAGACGTACATCCAGAAAGAGATCCCCGTCCGGCCGCAGCACGCCACGGACTTCCTCGGCGGCGTGGTGGTGGTGCGCGCCCTGCTCACGGTGGCCGTGCTCGCCGGGCTCGGCGCCTTGCTCTGGCTCCGCGGCGTCTCTGGAGAGCGAAGCGCGCTGCTGCTCACGTTCTGCGCGGGCTACGCGTTCATGGCCATGAACCACTCGCTCGCGGCGCTCCTGCACGCGGCGCGCAGGGTGGGCGGCCTCGCGGTGATGAACGTGGCCACCAAGGCGATCTGGGGCGTGGGCATTCTGTTCGCGGTGCTCTCGCGACTGCCGCTCGCGGGGATCGCGGGCGCGATGGCGCTCTCGGAGATCGTGCGATGCGCGGTGCTCGCGCTGCTGGTGCGCAAGCACCTGGGGACGATGTGGCGCGTGGATCTGGCCGCCGTGCGACGCGTATTCGCCACGAGCCTGCCCTTCTATCTGAACGGCGTGGCGATCACGGTCTACGGAAACGTCGACACCATCGTGCTCTCGTGGCTCTCGAGCGACGCGGAGGTGGGCTACTACGGCGCCGCGCAGAACATCGCGGGGCTCTCGATGTTCATCTCGCCGCTCATCGGCTGGGTGCTCATGCCGCTGCTCTCGCGCGCGGGCGCCCGATCGCCGGACGAGATGTACGGCCTCTTCCGGCGCGCGCTGGAGCTGGTGGTCACGCTCATCGCGCCGGTCGTCGCGCTGGTGGCGCTGGGCGCTGAGCTCTGGGTGACGCGGCTCTCGGGCGGCGACTACGGCCCGGCGGCGGTGGCGCTGCGCATCCTCGCGCCGATGTTCGTGCTCACGTACCTGGCAACGATCTCGGCCACGACGCTGAATCTGCTCGACCGTTCATGGACCGTGACCCTGGTCTCGATGGGCTCGCTCGTCGCGTCGACCGTGCTCGACGTGCTGCTCGTGCCCCGCGCGTGGCGCGCATTCGGAGTTGGCGGTGCGGGTACGGCCGCAGCGCTGTCGCTGACCCTGACCGAGGCGGCGGTGACGGCCTCGTTCCTCTTCGTCCTCGGTCGACGCGCGTTCGATCGGCGGAACCTCGCGGCGGTGGGCAAGTCGGTCCTCATCTGCGCGGTGGTGGCCGGGTTGGATCACCTGCTGCGACCGATGGCGTGGGCGCGGCTCATGCTCGACGGGATCGCGTTCGTCGCGCTCGCGCTGCTCACGGGAACGGTGCGCGTGAACGAGGTGCGCGCGCTGGTGGGCGATCAGCTCCGCGCCAAGCTCACCCGGCGCGCGGCGCCCGCCGGTGGTTGAGCGCGTGGTCTCGGACGGTGAAGCGCAGGTCGCCTGCTTCGAGCTCGACCGCGGCGCGTGGCCGCACGCAGACGCGCTCCTCGACGATGCCGAGCTCGCCCGCGCAAGTCGCTTCAAGCACGAGCGCGACCGGCGCCGCTTCGTCCGCTCGCACGCAGCGCTCCGTTCGACGTTGGCCTTGGCGCTCGGCATCGATCCGCGCGCGCTGGTGTTCACCGAGGGCGCACACGGTCGTCCAGAGCTCACGGATGGCGCGCTGCGCTTCAGCCTCTCGCATTCCGGAGGCATCGCGCTCGTCGCGCTCGCGCGGCGCGCGGTGGGCGTGGACGCCGAGGCCATCCGTGCTGGGCCGCACCTGGAGGTGGCGCGCTTCTTCTCCGCGCGCGAACAGGCGGCGCTGGCCGCGGTGCCGAATGACGAGCGCTGCGCGGCGTTCTTTCGCGCGTGGGTTCGCAAGGAGGCCTATCTCAAGGCGCGCGGCACCGGGCTGCAGGCGCCGCTGCACGCCTTCGACGTGAGCCTGGAGCCCGGTTCGCCAGCGCAGCTCCTCGGCACGCGGCCCGATTCGCGAGAGGCCGACCGCTGGACGCTCGCCGACGTCGCTGTACCAAACGGTTACATTGCCGCGCTCGCGCACGAGGGCCCGCTTCGAAACGTGGTGGTGCGCGTCTGCAGGTGACTACTGTTCCTGGTGGCGCCGTCCCCAGCGGAGCAACGCGAGGGCGAAGAGGCCGGTGACGCTCCACAGATCGCTCGGGCCCTGCGACGCGCACGAGCAGCCGCCGCCCGCTGCGGTGGACTTCTTGCCGCCGCTGGTGCCCGTCGAGGCGCTCCCGTGGGTGCCTGTCGACGAGCCCGTGGAGGCGCCGTGCGTGCTCCCCGAGCCGGTGCTGCCCTCGGTGGTGCTGCCGGCGCCGGTGGAGCCGCTGGCCGTCGAGCCCGAGGCCCCGGCGGCGGACGTGGACGCGGTGGCGCTGGTGCCGGTGGTCGAACCGGCGGTGCCGGTCGAGGCCGTGGCGGTCGACGCGCCCGTGGTCGACGCCGCGACGCCGGTGGATCCCGCCGTCGCGGTCGCTGACGCGGAGGTGGTGCCGGTGGTCGAGCCCGCGGTGCTGGTGGCGCTGGTGCCCGTCGTCGAGGTCGCGCCCACGGTGCCCGTCGACGACGAGCCGCTGTCGCTGCTCGCCGCCACCGTGCCCGTCGAGCCCGAGCCGCTGGTGCTGGTCGCGACCGTGCCGACGGTCCCGGTCGAGCCCGAGCCGCTGCTGCTGCTGGTGCTGGTGGCAAAGGTTCCTGTCGAGCCCGAGCCGCTGGTGCTGGTCGCGACCGTGCCGAAGCTGCCCGTGGTGCTCGTGGCCGTCGACCCCGCGGAGGTCCCCGTCGTCGACACGGCGGAGGTGCCGGTGGTGCTGCTCGCGGTCGACGTCGCGGACGTGCCCGTGGTGCTGCTCGCGACGGTGCCGGTTCCGGTCGTCCCCGTGGTGCTCGACGCCGAGGTCCCCGTCGTCGACGTGCCCGTGGTTCCCGTGGTGCCGCTCGAGCAAACGGGCCAATTGGCGATGAGCTGGTCCACGTCGATCGAGCCCCAGCCGGTGGCGAGGTCATAGCCCGCGCCGGCGCCGAAGCCCGGCAGGCCGTCGAGCGCGTTGCTGCCCGTGTTGATGTCGTGGAACACCAGCGCGCCGCCGCCCTGCTGCGTCTGGCCGAGCGCGTACAGCGTGGGGTGGATGTCGCCGAGCTTGCAGCCCACCTGGCCGGAGACCAGCGCGAAGACGCCCGCCGCGAGCGGCGCGGCCACGCTGGTGCCGCCGAAGACGTCGAGGTTGCCCGCGCCGTTGGTCGCGCCGTTGCAGCCGGGATCGGTGCCCTGCCCCGAGCCGCAGTCGTAGACGGCCACGCCCGGGTGGGTCACCGCGGCCATGAGCGCGAGGTCGGGCACGTCGCGCGCACCGTCGGTGCTCTTGGGGCCGATGCCCACCTGCCAGCTCGGCTTGGCGAAGTAGCGGCTCTGTCCGCCGCCACCGCCGCCGAGGGTGTTGCCCTCGTTCCAGGTGGTCTCGGGCTGGACGCCGGTGAGCGCGTTGCTGGTGTCGAACCAGGTCGCCTGCGCGGACGAGAACTGCGAGCCGCCCATGGCGACGACCTCCGGCAGCGACGCGGGGAAGTCGACGGTGGGGTTTCCGCCGTCGTAGCCGTCGTGCTTGTTGCTGTTGTTGTCGGCGCAGTCGTCGGAGCCCGAGTCACCCGAGGCCGCGAACCACGCCTGACCTTCCGCGAGGCCCTGCTGGATGGCCTGCTGCATGGAGGCCATCTCGCCCGGGTAGTAGAAGTTCTCCTCGTACTCGCAGAGCCCGAGGGAGATGCTCACCACGGTGGCCGTGGAGAGGGTGTTGGCGATGTACTGAACGCCGGTGGTGAAGACCTCGCTCGCGGGCGGCAGCACGAGATCGATGTCGGCGGCGTTCGCGGCGCCCACGCTCTGCATCTCCACGTCGAGCTGGTACTCCTCGTTCGCGCCCGGCGTGTCGAAGTCGTTGTTCGCGTTCGGCAGGACGATCGGGTTGTAGGGCGCGGTCGCGTGCGAGATGTTGGTGAAGTACGTCTGGATCGCGGTGACCGAGGGCGGCACGAACGGCGCCCGCGCGCGGTTGCCCGTGCCCTCCTGCGTGCCCAGCACCACCGTGGTCAATCCCGACGCAGCCTGGCCCGTGGCGATGAGCCCCGCGAGGTCGTACTGCAAGCGGAGATCGTCGGCGCCGAGCGCGTCGCCCTGTGAGGTCGAGATGCGGTGCTTGAGGTGGATGCGCGTGTCGAGGCCGGAGATGTAGAGCAGGTGCCCGGCAAGCTCGGCTGGAATCCTCAGATCCCCCTCGTACGCGCGCGCGGGACGGCCGTTCGACTCGACCTCTTCGAGCTGCACGCCAAGCAGGTTGCGGACGCCGGCCACGGTGCCGGTCGCATCGAGGAAGAGCCGGTTGGGCGCCACCGTCACCTCGAAGCCCTGGGCCCGAAGCCGCTTCACCATCGCGTCGGTGCTCGCCGCGTCGACGCCGAAGCGCTCGCCAAACTCTGCGGGCGTGAGGTAGCGGCGGTACCACGGCGACGACGGATCCTGCTGGGCGTCGAGCAGCGCCCGCAGGCCCTCGGGGTTCGTGTTGCCGAGCACGATGCCGAGGTGCGCGGGCTCCGAGTCGGCGAGGGGTGGGCCCAGCGCCCCCAGGGCGATGGCGGCGACGAGTGGAGCGAGCATGGGCTTCCTCGGAGCTGGCGCACCCGCCGGCGCAGGCGCGAGCCCCGAGTCTACACATGGGCGAGCGAGCGCCGTGCGCTGCCACGCGCCGCGCGCCACACCCACATCCAAGAACCCTTCAGGCAGCCGGCCCGGCGCGAGCCGCAGCGACGGCACATCTTCGATCTGCCCGGAGGACGCGGGCAGCAGGGACGGAGAATGAAGCTCACCGGCTGGCGGCGCATCGCCGGGGCCATGTGGCGCGCCCCCGACGATCCGCAGATCTTCGGCACGCTCGAGGTCGACGCCACCGCGCTGCTCGCGCACCTGGCCCACGCGCGCGAGGCCGGGCTGCACCTCACGCCCACCCACCTGCTCGGCCGCGCGCTCGCCTACGCGCTGCACGCGGTTCCAGACCTGAACGTGCGAATCGTGGGGAGCCGGCTCTATTCACGCCCGAGCGTCGACATCTTCTTCATCACCGCCGTGGGCCAGGGCGATCTCTCCGGCGTGAAGGTGGTGGACGCCGATCAGAAGTCGGCGCCGGAGATCGCGCGGGAGCTGGGAGAGAAGGCGAGCGCGCTCCGGCGCGGCAAGGACCCGGGCTTCGCGCGCACCAAGCGGCTCATGGAGCGGCTGCCCCACTTCATGCTGCGGCCGCTGGTCCGGCTCTTCGCGTGGCTCGCAGGCACCCACGCGCTGAAGCTTCCGGCGCTGGGGCTGGAGGCGAGCCCCTTTGGCAGCGCCATGGTGAGCAGCGTGGGGATGCTCGGGCTGCCCACCGGCTTCTCGCCGCTGGCGTGGATGTACAAGGTCCCCATCCTCGTGCTCGGCGGGCAGATCGCCGACAAGCCCGTGGCGATCGAAGGCCATGTGGAGGTGCGCAAGGTGATGCCGGTGACGGCCACCATCGACCACCGCTACGCCGACGGCTGGCACATCGCCGCGCTGCTCGCGCCGTTCCGCGAGTACCTGGCCGATCCCGCGCGCTTCGAGCCCGCCCTGCCCGCACCGCTGCACGTGGACGGCGAGCAGCTTCCCACCCACTGAGGACCCATGACCGGCGCGCGCTCGCTCCACCTCGTCTCGCCGCCGCCAAAGGTGCTGCCTCCCTCGCGCGAGGACGCGCGCCGCAACCTCATCGCCCGGCTGGTGAGCGCGGCGCTGCTCTTGCCGCCCGTGGCCGTCATCGTGGCGCTGGGGAGCTGGCCGTTCGCCTTGCTGTGCGCGCTCGCCGCCGCGGGCTGCACCGCGGAGCTCCTGGCCATGCCCGACGGCCGGGTGCATCCGGTCGACGCATACCCGGTCATGCTCTCCGCGGCGCTCGCGCTGGGCCTGGCGCGTGGCGGCGGGGCTTGGCTCGCGCCCGGACTGGTGGCGGCCACGCTCGGTCTGCTGGTCGTGCACGTGGCCTCGACGCGCCCCGTGGAAGCGCGGAGGCGGAGCGCGTCGCTCGCGGCGCTGGCGTGGCTGGCGTTCGCGCTGCCCCTCGCGTTGCTGGGATCGCTGCGGCTGGAGCACGGCGGCGGGGCGGTGGCGCTCGCGCTGGGCGTGGCGTGGTGCAACGACGCGGGCGCGTTCTTCGTGGGCCGCTCGCTCGGCAAGTCCAAGCTCGCGCCGGCGCTCTCCCCTGCGAAGACCTGGGAAGGCTTCTGGGGCGGGCTCGTCGCGGGCATCGCGGGCACATTCGCTGTCCGGGCGTTGTTCCTGCCGACGATGGGCGTGCGCGAGACGCTGGTGGTCGGGCTCGGCGCCGGGCTCCTGGGACCGCTGGGCGATCTCGCGATCGCGATGTTGAAGCGCTCGTTCGGCTTGAAGGACAGCAGCCCCGTCATTCCCGGCCACGGTGGACTGCTGGACCGGCTCGCGTCGCTGCTGGCGATCGCGCCGTGGACCTGGTTGGTTCTCCAGGTCTGGCCACCGAGCTGATCAACGAAACTTCGGCTCGCCTGGAGCCGGCACGCGCTCGTGCTCGTCGCCCGGGACGACCGGGAACTCTTGCGCTGCCCACGCATGCGCGGCGTCGACGATCTTCTCCTGCGAGCTGGAGACGAAGTTCCACCAGATGTGGCGCGGGCCGTCGAGCGGCTCGCCACCGAGGAGCAGCACGCGCGCGGGCGCGTCGGCGCTGAGCAACGGCTCAGTACCGCGCGCGAACACCGCGAGCGTGCCCACGCCGAACGTCCGACCCGCCGCGTGGATCTGGCCTTCGACAACGTACGCTGCGCGCTCCACGTGCTCCTTTGCGAGCCGGAATTTGGCGCCCGCGGAGAGCTGCGCGTCGGCGTAGAGCATGGGCGACGAGGCCTTCACGGGCGAGCGCAGCCCGCGGTACTCGCCGATGAGCAGCCGCACCGCCGCGCCGTTCTCCTCGAAGCGCGGCAGCTGCGCGCCGGGGCTGTGCTCGAACGCGGGCGCGTCGTCCTCGCGCGACTTCGGCAGCGCCACCCAGAGCTGAACGCCGCGCAGCGCGACCGTGCCCTCGCGCGGCGAGCGCTCGGAGTGCACCACGCCGCGGCCCGCGGTCATCCAGTTGATGTCGCCGGGCACGATGACCTGGTGCGAGCCGAGGCTGTCGCGGTGCTCCATGGCGCCGTCGAACAGGTAGGTCACGGTGGAGAGGCCGATGTGCGGGTGCGGCGCGATGTCCACGCGCTGGGTCGCCGGCGCCTCGTGGCCCATGTGATCGAGGAAGCACACCGGGCCCACCATCCGCCGCGCCGGCGCCGGCAACACCCGGCCCACGCTGAGCGCGCCGATCTTCCGCGGCCGCGCCTGGATCTCCACCTCCAGCTCAGCGGCGACATCGCGCTCGCTGCAGGCGGGATCGTTCGTGTCCAGCCAGCTCATGTCCTGCTCCTCGCCCCGTTGCCCCCAGGATGTACACGCCGCAGATTCGCTGTCGCGATCCTTTCATGGCGCTCCACTACAACCAGATCGCCGCGGGCAGCACCGACCGCCTCGCAGGCCTGAGCGACGGCCTCTTTGGCGTGGCCATGACGCTGCTGGTGCTCGATCTTCATCTCCCCCAGGTCGGCACGGTCCACGACGAGCACGCGCTCATCCAGCATCTGGGCGAGCTCGCGCCGCGCGCGCTCATCTATCTGATGAGCTTTCTGACCCTGGGCATCTTCTGGGTCGGCCAGCAGACGCAGATCAACCAGCTCGACCACGCCGATCGAAACCTCACCTGGATCCACCTGCTCTTCCTCTTCGCGGTCACGCTGGTGCCGTTCTCCACCAAGCTGCTGGCGTCGTTTCCGCTCTACCGGACGTCGGTGGTCGTCTACTGGCTGAACATCGCGTTGCTGGGCCTCTTCGTGCTCTGGAGCTGGCTGTACGCGGTCATCGACAAGTGCCTCAAGCCGGACGTCAAGCCCGAGACCTCGCGCGCAATCTGCCGGCGCCTCATCCACGCGCAGCTCTGGTACGCGGGCGGGGCGGCGCTGTGCATCGTGGACACGCGCCTGAGCATCGTGATGCTGGTGCTGGTGCAGCTCAACTTTGCGGTTCGGCCGCTGCTGCGGCGCGTGCGGCACGTGTGAGCGACGGCCCGCCCGTTCGATTCCTGCCGGTCGCCGGCGTTGGCGCATCAGCGGGTACGGCCCCGGACCAGGGCGGGCTGGGCGTGGGGCTCGACGTGGCGCGCGCGAGGTGGTGGCGCAGCACGGCCACGTTTTTGGTGGAGCTGCCCATCGAGGGGCCACCCGTCGAGTGACGCTTGCGAGGCAGGCCGCGCTGGGAGAGCATTTTCGGGCGCCATGACGGAACCCTGTCCCACCTGCGGAACGCGGCTCATCAACAACCGCTGCCCGCGGTGTATCCCGCTCGTGCGCGCCGAGGACGAGCCCGAGGCCGAGCCGTCCCAGGCCGATCAAACCGTCCGCAACCTGCCGCGCATGGCGGCGCCCACCACCGATGCGGACGCCGACGCTGCAACGGGTCGCCCGCCATCCCAGCGCAGCTCCGCGGGCATGCGCGAGCTCAGCGATCCGGGCAAGCGCCAGCGCAGCTCCGCGGGCATGAAGGAGCTTCCCGATCCGGGCAGGCGCCGCGCCCCGGGCGAGCGCAGCTCCGCGGGCATGCGCGAGCTCAGCGATCCCGGCAAGCCGCGCAAGAAGGCCTGGTCGCGCGGCGAGGACGACGAAGGCGCCAAGGGCGGCGAGAAGGTCGACAAGAACCGCCGCGACGGCTGGTACGAGCTCGCAGAGAACGAGAAGAAGGCGGACGTGGCCAAGGCGCCCACCCGCGACGACGGCACGCCGCTCCCACCCAGACCGCTTGGACCCGCAAGCCGCGTGGACTACGCGCTGGTGGTGCTGCTGGTGGGCTTCGGCAACATCGCGCTCTTCGCGCTGGGTGCGCCGCCGGGGCCGAGCGCCATCGCCGCGTGCATGGCGCCGCTGGCCGTGGGCTTCGTGTCGCTGGTGTGGATGCGCGGCGGACGCTTGCTGCTCTTCGCCGTGGCGCTCCTGCAGATCGCGGCGGCAGGCACCCGGCTCATGCAAGCGCAGGGCATGGCCTCGTTCAGCGTCGCGGCGGCGGAGATCATCTGTGCAGCCGCGATCATCGGTGTCGCGACGGCGGGCTCGCGGGGCCTCTTGCGCGCGGCGCTGGCGATGGCCGCGCTGGCGAGCGGCGCCAAGGTGACGGTGGTGCACCGGCACATTCCGCCGGCCAACGCGACCGCCGAGGCTGCGCAGCCGCGGCCGTAGTCAGTCCTCGCCCTCGGGCGCGACGATCAGATCCTCGTCGATCTCCGACCAGGGAACGCCGTCGCCCTCGTGGTCCTCCGGCGCCGCGACGGTGTGGCGCGCGGCCGTGTCGCGACGGACCTGGTCCATGCTCGCAGCCGACGCGGGCGCCCGAAGCTCCCGCGCCGCGCGCCGCGCCCCCGCACCCGCGCTGAACGCAGGCTAGCAGTCCTCGCGCGAGCGGGACGATCTTCGCGCCTCGACCTAAGCTTAGAAGTCCTCTTCGTCGGCGATGAGGGCGCGGAGCGGCGCCGGCAAGAGCACCCACATCGCGAGCCGCTGCGTGGCCTTGCTGAACGCTGCCTCGGCGCGCGTGCGCTCCGAGGCCGACGCCTGCTCGAGCTCGCGCAAGGCCGTGGCGACGTCGCGCTCCGCCCAGGCCACGTGCCGCGCGTGCGCGTCGTTCACGAAGTTCGCCATTGCGGGCCTCCCCGGGACCGTCCGCAAGCAGTCCAGATCGCGCGGCGCGGCCGCAACCCGACCGAACGCCCGCTTTCGCCTGGCAAACAGCGCCCTGCCCGCTCGGTCGGGTGTTGGACGCCCGGCGCCTTGCGCGCGAGGCCGCGGAGACTGCGAGCGCGCCTTGCCGGTGCGACCGTCGATTCCGAGATTCGGCCCGAGGCCCACACGAGGAGAGCGCATGGCGTCGCGAATCGAGGACTACGGAATCATCGGCAACCTCCGCACGGCGGCGCTCATCTCACGCTCCGGTTCCGTGGACTGGATGTGCGCGCCGCACTTCGACTCCGACGCCTGCTTCAGCTCGCTCATCGGCTACGACGAGCACGGCTGCTACGCCATCCGCCCCACCGTGCCCACCCGCGAGGTGCGCCAGCAGTACCAGGGCGACACCCTGGTACTCAGCACCGAGTACGAGTGCGATGTCGGCGCGGTGCGGGTCACCGACTTCATGCCCATCAACGACGCGCGGTGCGATCTCATCCGCCGCGTCGAGGGCATGCGCGGCGAGGTCCCGCTGGAGCTGGTGGTCAACCCCCAGTTCGGCTACGGCGCCAATCAGCCCTGGGTGCGCGGCGACGCGCACACCACCACCTTCGTCACCGGCCCGGACGCCATCCGGTTCCACAGCACCGTCGACACCCGGCCCGGCGAGAAGCACCTGCGCGCCTACTTCAGCGTGCGCGCCGGCGAGAAGGTGGACTTCCAGCTGACCTGGCATGACTCGTACAAGCCCGCGCCGCCGCTGCTCGACGTGGACGCAGAGCTCGAGGGCACGCTGCGGTACTGGCAAGAGTGGGCGAACCGGTGCCAGTACAAGGGCCGCTACCGCGACGCGGTGCTGCGCTCCCTGCTCACCCTGAAGTCGCTGACCTACGCGCCCACCGGCGCCGTCATCGCCGCGCCCACCGCCTCGCTGCCCGAGGAGATCGGCGGCGTGCGCAACTGGGACTACCGGTTCTGCTGGCTGCGCGACACCACCCTCACCCTGCACGCGCTCATCTTCGGCGGCTACGTCGACGAGGCCACGGCCTTCCGCGACTGGCTCTTGCGCACCGTCGCGGGCGCCCCCGAGGAAGTGCAGATCATGTACAGCATCCATGGCGGGCGGCGGCTCACCGAGTACGAGCTCCCCTGGCTGCCGGGCTATGAAGGCTCCAAGCCCGTGCGCGTGGGCAACGCCGCCTCGGAGCAGTTCCAGCTCGACATCTTCGGGGAGACGGTGAGCGCGCTGCTGCACGCGCGGCGGAGCGGCATGGGCGAAGGCATCGGCGCGTGGACGCCCGGCCTGCGGTTGGTGCGTCACCTGGAGCGCGTGTGGCAGTACCCGGATGAGGGCATCTGGGAGGTCCGCGGCGGACAGAAGCACTTCACCTACTCCAAGGTGATGGCCTGGGTGGCGGTGAACGCGTTCATCGGGCTGGTGGAGGAGTTCCACGCCGGCGGCGCCGACGGCCGCGAGCTCCTTCCGCGCATGCGCGCCCTGCGCGAGCGCATCCACGAGGAGGTGTGCGAGCGCGGCTTCAACCCGCACGTGCAGGCCTTCACGCAGTACTACGGGAGCGAGACCCTCGACGCGAGCGTGCTGCTCATCCCCCAGGTCGGCTTCTTGCCCGCCTCGGACCCGCGCGTGAAGAGCACGGTGGCCGCCATCGAGAAGAAGCTGCTCCGCGACGGCTTCGTGCTGCGCTACGAGACCGCGAATGGCGTCGACGGCCTCGCCGGCAGCGAGGGCGCGTTCCTGGCCTGCAGCTTCTGGCTCGGCGACAACTATGCCCTCGCCGGACGCATGGACGAGGCGGAGGCGATGTTCGACCGGCTGCTCGGGCTGCGCAACCACCTGGGCCTCTTGGCCGAGGAGTACGAGCCGCGGCTGCAGCGGCAGATCGGCAACTTCCCCCAGGGCTTCTCTCACCTGGCGCTCATCAACTCGGCGATGGTGCTGGACAGCCCGGACCGGGCAACGCTCCGGTCGCCGGAAGGTGAGCCGGCCGTCATCCACTGACGGCTCCAAGTTCCTGACATGCGCAGCTGCAGGTTCTTGCTGCGAGCGACTTCGACCCCCGCGCGGAGCACGCGAGGGCCGAAGATCTTTCGGTGTACGAAGGTGGACATGCTCGCCCCGCTCCTCGTGGCCATGCTCGCCGCTGCGCCTGCCTCGCCGACCGACGGGACGGTGCTCGCGCCCAGCCTTCCCGCCTTCGGCGCCGACGCGGCCGCCGTGCTCGCCTGGCCGCTTCAGCTCCAGGCGCCGCAGTGGGTGGCGCTCGGCGCCGCCGCTGCGGGCACGGGGCTGCTCCTGCGTTACGACGTGCAGCTCTACGCCGCGCTCCACCGCGACGTGCGCTGGACCTTTCGCGGCAACAACGTCTTCAACGCCACGCTCTACCTGGGCGACGGGCTGGTGGACCTCGGCGTGGTGAGCGCGTTCGCGGTGGGCGACGCGCGCTCGCGACGCGTGGCTCTCGAGGGCGTGGAGGCGCTCGCCGCGGTGGCGTTGACCAGCACCACGGCCAAGCACCTGTTCCGCGTGGACCGTCCCGAGACCGATCCCTGGCACAAGCACTACTTCAAGGGCCTCGGCGAGGACGCGTTTCCCTCGGGGCACACCATGAGCGCCTTCGCCACGGCGACGGTGGTGAGCCTGGAGTACCCGGCCGCGGCGCCGCTCGCCTACCCCGCGGCCACGCTGGTGGGGCTCTCGGTGATCGAGCGCGGCTGGCACTGGCCGAGCGACGTCCTCGCGGGCGCGGCGCTGGGCTCGTGCATCGGCTACGCCGCGCGCGCCGTGAACCGCACGCGCTGGGTCATCGGCCCGGGGCCGGGCGCCGGGCTGGCCGCCGAGACACGGTTCTGACGCTGCGCCGCGCCGCCCCATGGCGCAGCAGGAAGCCGCGCAGCACCTGGGCGCTGGAGTGCTCGGCGTCGCGCGCGCTGAAGAGCAGCGTCACCGACTTGCTCCGCGCCGCCTCCACCAGCGGCTTCCAGGTCTCGGGCCGCTTCGCGAGCTCGGTCTGGTAGCGCTCCTTGAACTCGGGCCACTTCTCCACGTCGTGCCCGTACCAGGTGCGCAGGGCGCCGGTGGGCGCGACCTCGCGGTTCCAGGCGTCGAGGTGGGCGTCGTCCTTGGTCATGCCCCGCGGCCAGAGGCGCTCCACCAACACGCGGCGACCATCGGCGCGGCTCACCGGCTCGTACACCCGCTTGATGCGCAGCATGGGCTCCTCCGGATTTCAGCGGCGGGAGCTCGCCGTCGCCGACGCGCGCTCGCTCTCCAGCCGAGCCAGCCGCGCCTCCACGGACTCGCGGGGATCGACCTGGCCCTCGAGGTCTCCCTCCCGCGGCACGCGCGAGGGCGCCTCGGGGTCGATGGTGCCCGAGAGCCGGCGGCTCACCTGGTCGAGCCCGTCGGCGGCCTGGGGGATGGGCTCGCTCTCCAGCTCGTGCGGCCCGGCGTTGGTCGAATCGTCACGCGGCTCCATGACCGCAAGGTAGGAACGCGAATGGGGGCCGCCGCGCGCGCGCCGACGTGCACGCGCTCGGATGCTCGCGCGCATCCCCCGCGCATCGGCCGCCGCGCCTTACTTTGAGACGAAGGCGCGGGGCCCTGGCATGCAGCCCTCCATTCTCCAGAGCGTCGGCGCGCGCCGCGAGGTGGCGCCTCTTGCGAGCGCCGTCAGCTGGCGGCTGGTGGACGCCGGCCAGCGCGTGGAGGTGGAGGCCCAGGGCACGTTGCGGCGCCTGTTCGACGGCCTGCCCGAGCACCCGCGGACGCTGCCCGAGCTCCTCGAGCGCCTGGCCGGGCCTGCCCAGGTGCCGCTCCTCTTGGAGCTGGTGCGCGCGGTGGCCGTCGATCGCGTGCCGCGGAGCTGCCTGCACCGGGCGCCGCTCCTGGATCGCGGGCGGATGCGGCTGGAGACGCGCGTCTTTGCCGAGCCCGGGCACGCCTCGCTCTGCGGCATCACCGCGCCGGCGCCCGCCGCGCAAACCGAGCGGGCGCTGGCCCAGCGCACCGAGCTGCGGACCCTGCGCCGGCGCGTCCATGACCTGCACGCCGTGCTCGACTCCCTGGCCGAGAGCGTCCTGCTGCAGAGCCCCGATGGTGAGACGACCTTCATCAATCGCGCGGCCCGCGCGTTCTTGCAGGTCACCGATCCCCGGATGTCCTCGCGCGATGTCAGCGGCCTCTTCGAGCTCTTCGACGCCCGGGGCAATGTCCTCACCTTCGACGACCTCCCGGGCCAGCACGCGCTGAAGGGCGAGCTCCCGTCGCCGAGGCTGGTGCACTCCCGGAGGCTGGGCGAGGGCGAGGAGCGCTGGGCGATCGTCCGGGCCACGCCCATCTTCGGGCCCGGGCACAGGGTCCGGATGGTGGTGAATGCCTGGTCGGATGTGACCGCCGTGCGCCGCGCCCACGATGCCCTGCGCCGCGAGCGCGCGCTGTTGCAGGCCCAGAGCGACGCCTCACTCGACGCCACGTTGATCGTCGCCCCCAGCGGCGAGCTCCTCTACATGAACCGCCGCTTCCACGCGCTGTGGGGCCTGAAGCCCACGACGGGCGCCACCTCCGACGACGCGCGCGCCCTGCAGACCGCGCGCGACAAGGTGGCCGACCCCGAGGGCTTCGTGCGCCGTATCCAGGAGATCTACGCCTCGCCCGACGCCACCAGCCACGACGAGGTGCTCATGCGCGACGGCCGCGTGCTGGAGCGCTACAGCGCGCCGGCGCTGGGCGAGGACGGGGAGCGCTACGGCCGGGTGTGGTTCTTCCGCGACGTGACCGAGGCCAAGCGCGCCGAGCAGCGCGAGCGCCTCTTGATCGAAGAGCGGGCCGCCCGCAGCACCGCCGAGCTCGCCAAGGGCCGCTGGCAGTTCCTCGCCGAGGTGAGCCAGCGTCTTGGCAGCTCGCTCAATCTCGACGCCGTGCTTCGCGAGACCGGCGCGCTCTCCCTCCGACGCCTGGCCGACTGCTGCTTCATCGATCTCCTGGGCGAGGACGGTGCGCTGCACGCCGCAGCGACCTCCTGCGCCGATCCGGTTCGGAACGCCGCCCTGGAGCGGCTGCGCGAATTTCGAGGCGCGGGGACACCGCAGGACATGGCCGAGGCCTTGCGCACCGGCCAGCCCCAGCTCACCCGGCTCGGCCTGAGGCCCCCGACGGATCCCGCCCGCGCGGAGGACGAGGCCGGCTTTGCGTCGCTGCGAATCTCCTGGCTGCTGACCTTGCCGCTCGGCCCGCGCGACCGCCAGCTGGGCACGCTCACTCTCGGCCGGGCGGGGGCGCCCACCTTCGCCGATCAGCAGATGGCCGTGGAGCTCGCCAGCCGCGCAGCGACGGCCATCGAGAGCGCGCTCCTCTACCAACGCGCCCAGGAGGCGATTGGCCTGCGCGATGACTTCCTCTCCGTGGCCTCGCACGAGCTGCGGACGCCGATGACCGCGCTGCGACTCTCGCTCCAGGCCTTGATGCGCCAGGCCGAGCAGCACCCGGAGCGTGAATCGGAGACGACCGATCGACTGGTGCGGGCGGCGTCGCGGTACGAGGTGAGGCTGAGCAAGCTCGTGGACACGCTCCTCGACGTGACCCGCATCGAGAGCGGCAACCTCGCGCTCGAGCTCGAGCCGGTCGATCTCTGCGCCGTGGCCCAGGAGGTGGTCTCGCTCTTCCAGGCCGAGGCCGCGCGCTCGCACACCGCGATCGTGCTTCAGGCGCCCGGGCCGGTCGTCGGACATTGGGATCGCTCGCGGCTCGAGCAGGTGGTCACCAACCTGCTCTCCAACGCGCTCAAGTACGGCGCGGGCAGGCCCGTGCACGTCGAGATCGCCAGCTCGCAAGGCCGCGCGCAGCTGGTGGTGCGCGACCAGGGCATCGGCGTGCCGGTCGAACAGCACGAGAAGATCTTCGGGCGCTTCGAGCGCGCCGTCTCGTCGCGGCACTACGGCGGGCTGGGGCTCGGGCTCTACATCGTCAAGGGCATCACCGAGGCGCTGGGCGGCAAGGTCTGGCTGAAGAGCGCGCCCGGCGCCGGCGCGACGTTCACGGTGGAGCTGCCCTGCAAAGGCCCCGCGGAGGTCGGCCAGCCATGAACGCCAAGGCCCAGGTGCTGGTGGTGGAGGACGACCCCGACGTCGCCGACATGCTCACCGAGCTGCTGGGGCTCGAGGGCTACCGGGTGCTGCAAGCGCGCGAGGGCCGCGAGGCGCTGGCCATGCTCCGCGGCGGCGCGCTGCCCGACGTGATCTTGCTGGATCTGATGATGCCGGAGATGAACGGCTGGCAGTTTCGCCAGGCGCAGCTCGCCGACGAACGCTTCGCCAACGTGCCGGTGGTGGTGCTCTCGGCGGACACCCTCACGCGCGAGAAGGCGCTGGCGCTCGGCGCGAGCGTGGGGCTGCGCAAGCCGGTGGACATCGAGCGGCTCCTGGAGGTGCTCGAGTCGATCGGCGCGCCCCATGGCCCGACGGTTGGCGCATAACAATTGGGTTAAGACGACGGAAGTCCGGGGAGTCGAACCCCGCTGCGCCGAAGCGCGCCCGTTTAGCAGATGGGTGCCGTCCCTCGCTGGCTCGACTTCCAGGTGGCGGAGGGTGAGGGAGTCGAACCCCCAAGGCTTTGCGCTCGCCCGCTTTCGAGGCAGGTGCCGTCGCCCGTCGGCTTGACCCTCCGTAGAACCCGTTTCAAGACCGTCTCCGGCTGCGTCGCCGGCGGGGTCTTGAAGCCCGGTCCAGTCCGGTCACGAAGACCGGCGCGAACTGCAAGTGGGGCGTGAGCACGAGCAACGCATGCGTGAAGGACGCCGCGCAGATCCGGAGGCTGACGGGAAAGAAAAAGCCCCGTAGCTCTTTCGAGCTACGGGGCCGAAACTGGCGGGGTGTACGGGACTCGAACGGACCCAAGCGAGTTGGCGCAACTGGTTGATGTCACGCTGTTTTCCCACCCAACCAGCCATGCTTGCTGGGGTTTCGAGGCAAGAGTCCCGTCCACTCCCGTCCACTCGGATCCACCGGGATCGACCTCGGTCCTGGCACTATTGAGGCACCGGTATTGATATGTCTAGATGGCCGAGCGCTGGGTCTACCGGCGACCTGCCAGCGCGTTGTTGAGGCGCCCCGCGTGCGCGTTCTTGCGGTCGCCGTAGCTGCTCACGCACAAGGCGCGAGCGGACGCACCGCACTCGGGGCAGCTCGCGCCGAGCGCGACCTCGTTGGCCGCGGCCACGCGCTCCTTGTGGTTCGTCTGCCTCGTGTCACCCCGCTGCTGGATGCAGTTCTGCCCTCTCTTCGCGGAACACGCGGGACACGCCACGAGGTTCCGTACGCCGATCCGAATGGCCGACTCGCCCTCGGGCGCGGGCGGCTGCGCGGCGACCTTCGGAACTGGCGCGATCGGTTTGGAGTCGAGCGGAATGACCCAGAACGGGCGCTTGGTAATGGTGTCCCAACCGACCTCAAGAAGCGGCTCCCGCGAGTCGAGCTCACGCTTGGGCCAGTTGCCAATGCGGCGCCTGAACGCCAGCCTTGCCGCCATGGGTTCATTCCGCGCTGAACGCGCCTCGCGAAGCAACTGGTGGAAGAACTCGCGCTCGTTGCGAACGGGCCCGACCTCGACCAGTTGGTCTTCGACGCTCTCGGCGGCCAGCAGCACGTCCTCGACCTCGCGGCGAGGAAGCTCCCGGTCGCACTCCGGGCAATACCTTGGACGCCCGCGGAACTCGGCGCCGCAGAACCGACAAGAGAAGACCGGAGCATCGGACTGCCGGGGCTCGCGGCCCTCCAGCGAGGGCTTCTCGGGGTCGGTTAGGAAGCCGTGCCGCTTCCAGCACCCGGCGTGGTCGAGGATGAAGCAGTCCTGCTTGCCGACCTCAGGACACGGCCGCAGCGCGCGGCCGCACATCTGCTTCCAGAGCGAGCGCGACTGCGTGGGCCGCGCCAGCACGACCGCTGAGCAGCGCGGGAGATCCCAGCCCTCGGTGAGGATCTGGCAGTTGGACACGACCTCCAGCTCGCCCGACGCCAACCGTCCGAGGACCGCTGCCCGCTGGGATTCGGGCATGTCTCCATCGACGTGCCCCGCACGGACGCCTTCACGCTGAAACGCCTCCACGATGTGGCGGCTGTGCTCCTTCGTGGTGGCGAAGACCACGGTCGTCCGGCCGACGGCGAGCTTCTTCCACTCGCGCACAATGCCGTCGATGAGCACGGGTTGGTCCATCACGCGGCCGAGGTCGCCCTGGTTGTAGTCGTTGCCGACCTTCTTCACGCTGGAGAGGTCGGGCTCATCGCGACCGAACACACGCGGCTCGACGAGGTGGCCCTGCTCCACGAGCTCGGCCAGCGACGAGACTTGAATCAACGCGTCGAAGAGATCGCCGAGCGCGCGGCCGTCGGTGCGATACGGCGTCGCCGTCAGGCCCAAGAGCGCCTTGTACTTGGTGGCTTCGATGACCCGGCTCCACGAGTCGGCCTTGGCGTGGTGCGCCTCATCGACGATGACGACCTGGAACTCTCGGAGCGAGTCGCGGCGACGGTCGAGCGTGGCGATGGCCGCGACCTGGACGAGTGCCTCGGGACGCTCGCGCGCGGGGTCGATGCCAGCCTTGATGATCCCGTGCTCGATGCCGAGGTCGGTAAGCTTCCGCGAGGTCTGCTCGATGAGCTCGATGCGATGCGCGAGAAAGAGTGTTCGGCTCCCCCGCTGCTGAGCGCCCTGGATGAAAGCGCAGGCGATGACCGTCTTGCCGGCGCCGGTGGGCGCTACGATCAGGGAGCGCTTCTTGCCTGCCCGAAACGCGGAGCGCGCATCGTCGAGGGCGCGCTTCTGGTAGTCGCGGAGCTGGAACATGGCCGGCTCACGTTCTACGGCTCACTGGCGAGCTCTGCGAAGAGGTCGACGACCGAGCGAGCCAGCAGCGCCTGATCCTGCTGGTCGAGGGTCGCCGCATACTTCAACACGTCGAGGACACCCGGGGACTCGACGTCGCCGAAGAGGGTATAGAGGTCTCGACGAATCGCCCTGCCCTCATGCACGGCATCGAGCGCTGGGCCGACCACCTTCGGCGTGTGCAGCCGCACGTAGGCGAAGATGTCGAAGCAATCCTTCGTCTCGCCCGGCCGGTGAATCAGCTTCGCGTCGAGCTTCAGGGCCAGGAACGCCGCCGGTGAGGGCACCTGGAGCGGCAGCTCGCGATCTTTGAGCTTGACCGCGAGTCGCTGAGGGCGAGCAAGCGCTAGCGCGCCCTGAGGCAGCCGGGTGGCTCCCGTGGGCACTACCGCATCGTCGATGTCGTCTGGCACGAAAAGATCGATCTCCACTGCGACCTCGCCGACCTGCTTCGCCCAGCGATGTTCCCTCGTCCGCTTGTAGCCTGCTGCACCGAGAATCTGCGGCAGGCGCTCGGCCTGCTGCGGTTGCTGCTCGAAGTCGAAGAGCAGATCAGGCTCGAACGAGTAGCCACGCGGAACAGTGATGCCCGTGTCGGTGACGACCTGAATGGTCGCGTCCCCCGTCTTCTGCCGAGCTTCGAGCGCGAGCACCTGGCCGCCAATGAGCACGACGTGCTCGGCAAGGTCGCCCAGCGAGAGCAAGAGCTGTCCGAGCTCGGCGAGCACGCACTCGAACTTCTCGGCCTCAGTCACGAGCTGTCTCCACGGAACGGCAGCGCCTTGAGGAAGCGCTCCAAGAGGAACTCCGCCTGCTCGGGGCCTCGGCCACCGGCCTTTGCCAAATCGACGATGAGCTGCGGCAGAAACACGCCGGGCCCGTGCGGAAGCGGTCTCGGCGCCAAGTAGATGCCGCCCGCTTCGGTCTCAGCTGAGGCTTCGGCGCGCAGCACGAGGAAGTTGTGCGGCGTGACCTTACGTAGTCCGAGCGTCTCGACGAGAGGCTGGCTCTCGCCGCTCACGTAGAGCGCGTGAGGCAGGCCCGAGACGAAGAGTTCGTCCTGAGAGAGTCCGCTCGCAAGCGTGAAGATGCCTTTGCCGCCCGATACACGGAGCGCGTCGAGCCCACTCTGAAGTGCGTTCGGCTCGGTGCTCGGCGCGTTGTACGCCTCTAGAGCGATGGCGGTCTTCTCGGGGCTTTTCATCCATGCCCGGAGCAGCGCTCCAGCGTCGCGGACGTGGAAGCCTGACCGCGTCGATGTCCGCGCGACAAAGCCTTGGCGTTCAAGTCCGCTCAGGACACCGTGTGCATGCACGTAGCTCGTCTGGGTTCGGGCGGCGATCGCCTGGGCCGTGAATGTCGTCGTCGTTTCCGACAGCAAGAGGCGAACGATCCGGCAGCCCTTGCCAGAAAAGAAGCTCGTTCTTGGAGCACGCTCGACGTGCCCGTGGCCAACCACGTGGACGTAGACCGGCCCCGAGTGCGCGATCACCGTTCCGCGCTGGTCGACAAGCGCGACGCCTTCGCTGAGACACGAGTCCACAATGGACGGCAATGCAACGGATGTTGCCAGCGCCGGCACGATTGGGGCGCTCACCTTGCCAATCGCGGCATCGCGCCGTCGACGCTCTTCAGCGACGGCGGTGATTCGCTCCTTCAGTCGAGGAACGTCTCGCGCAAGTAGGCTCGGGCGGAAGACGATCAGGAGCTGCACGTCTGCTGTTGGGCTCCGCAGGGTGGCCCAATCCAAGACGAGTTCTCCAGCCTGTCCAACCTGAGGCACGACCGTCGTCTCACCACGAACGAGCGCCAAGCCGGCTGGCAGCTCGATCTTCTGCCGCCAGAACGCCTCCCTGTCGTCGGCTCGTGGAACGGCGTTTTTCATTCACACGGATAATGCTCGACTATGACCGACAAAGCCAGCCTAACGATCAATCTCAGCCCATTATCCGTGTCAATGATTGATTCGCTTTCTGTCGACAATCGTCTCCGAAACCCTCGATTCGCCAAGGGGGCTGCCCATCAAGCTGGACCAACTCCAGCACCATGCATTTGGCGTACGTCAGGGGGATAGACTAGCGTCGTCGTTCCGGGTGGCTACGTTTGCCCCCGAAAGAGGGATCACATGGCAGAGCGCCCCACCACCATCGAGCAGGAAGTGCTCACCACAGTTGCGTCCAAAGGACCTGTGGCCCCGACGGTTGTGGCCGAGACGCTCGCAGAGAAGGGCCGAGAGGAGCCGACGGTTCGCTCGGCAGTCTGGTCGCTCATCGGACGCGGCGAGCTTGAGGTAACGGACGACTGGCGGCTGACGACGACCGGTTCGGTCGGCACCACGAAATAGCCGGAATCCTGTTCTGACTCGATCTAACCTAGGGCCCTGCTCGCTTGAGCAGGGCCCTTCTCTTTGGCGGATACGACCTCCATGGCCAACAACAAGAAGGCACAGACCGGTCGCCCCCGCAATGCGACTAAGACGCCTGCCGACCCAGCCAATGCTCCGGACACCTCGAAGAGGCGTTCGTCGCAGGCTCCCGCGGCCACTGCCCCCGCGGACACCGCTCTCGCGCGGCCAACGCAAGTCAAGCGTACGGATCGCCGGCACAGCGAAGGTAGACCGGACGGCACGCGGACGGCATTCAAGCGTGACCGGGATCGCGTTCTGTACTCCGACGCGTTCCGCAGATTGGCTGGGGTCACCCAGGTCGTCCACGCTGCCGAAGGCCACGGGTTCCACAACCGGCTCACACATTCGCTGAAGGTGGCGCAAGTCGGGCGACGCGTCGCTGAGAGGCTCGCCACCGATGTCGATCTATCCGCAGCAGCGGGTGGCATCGACCCAGATGTCGTTGAGACGGCGAGCCTCGCCCACGACCTTGGGCACCCTCCCTTTGGACACATCGCAGAGGAGGAACTACACGCCCAGATTCAGGCCGTCGGTGTCGAGGATGGTTTTGAAGGGAACGCACAGTCCTTCCGAATCGTGACCCGAGCCGCGATTCGCTCAAACGAGCATCTCGGGCTCAATCTCACTCGCGCATCGCTCAACGCGATTCTGAAGTATCCGTGGGCCCACGGCGCCGCCGGCAAGAAGAGCAAGAAGTGGGGGCACTTCTTCAGCGAGACAGAAGACTTCAACTTCGCTCGCCAGATGACTCCTGGCGAGAAGCAATCCAACGAAGCGAGCCTGATGGACTGGGCTGACGACATCACCTATGCGGTGCACGACGTGGAAGACTTCTATCGCGTTGGGACGATTCCGCTCGATCGGCTGCTCTCGGGCAAAGGCCCAGAGCGCGTCCAGTTCATCGATGCGGCAGTCGCTCGGTGGGCCGAGTCCGAACAAGTGGATCCCGCTGCGAAGGACAAGGCGAACAGGTTCTTCGACTTGCTCGGTCCATTCATTCCCGACGAACTTCGGAGTCCATACAGCGGAACGCGCGCTCAGCGAGCAGCTCTGAACCAACTGAGCTCGATGCTGATCACGCGGTTCGTGCTCGCAATCAACTTCGTAGAGGCCGCTGGCTCCGTCGGCCTGCGGTTCGAGGAAGCCAAAGCCTTCGAGGTGAAGACACTCAAGAGCCTTATGGTGCACTACGTCTACCGTAACCCTGCTCTCGTCGCTCAGCAGTTTGGGCAGCGAAGAGTCGTGGCGGAACTCTTCAAGATCCTCTTCGACGCCGCGAAGCCAGGTGCAAGAGATGCCGGGGTGATTCCCATGCCGTACCGCGATCTGCTTGACGAGGTGAATCGCGGAGGACCTTGCGTCCGATCGCCTGAAGACCAGAGTCGAGAGCGAGCGAGGCTCGTGGCTGACATCATCGCGAGCCTCACAGAGCAACAAGCACTTGAGTTCCATCAGCGGCTCGCCGGGATCAGCCCAGGCTCTGTGCTTGAGAGCATCATCCGGTGACTTCCCGGAGGAGCTAGCCAGAATGGCCGAACTCGTGCCCTTCGATTCCGAGCGCGATTGGCGCGCGTCGATCTTCTGGGCAAAGGCGCCGGAGAAAGACAGCGAGTCCTCACCCGAAGATCCTCTCGCCCTCGCCTACTTGAGCCAGCAGGTCGGACTGTGGCTCTTCGGCGGGCTGACCACGCGCACCAGCCGCGCGCAGAACTACCTGGTCGTCCTTTACGGACTCGATCTCGCGCGACGCGCTGCTGTGCACTACGGTAAGCCCCAGGGCCATGAGGTCTACGAGACCTTCTTCAACCGCTGGGAACGGCTCTGGGCGCTCGCGACCGTGGAATCACATGGGGGCGTACTCGAACGCGGGCACCCGGACTCGATGCGTCGCATTTGCGGCGCCAAACGGCATTGGAAAGATGCTGACCGGCCACTGGAGCTCGACTTCCAGTTGATCGACCGCCAGAGCGAGCTGGGCGGCTTGGGAGCATACCTTTCATCGCTCCGCGCAAACGGACTCGTGCTGCCTGGCACCCTTCAGCCTAGCCCCTCCGCCGAGGCACTTGGGGTACAGCTTGTCCGCCACGTCGAGCGCGTGGACCCGGGGCACGATCTCCAGATGCTTCTGCTCGCGCGGGCCGTGTCCGGTCTGCTTCCCGCCCGGCCGCTTCTCGCGCTTGTCCCCGAAGAACCGCGCCCGCGCCTGCTGCAGCTGTTCACGCCACAGCGCCGCAACGCAGCCGCGCTCGATGCGCTTCGCGAAGACACACAGCCCCGTTCCGTCCCAGTAGAGCAGCTTGGCGCGCTTCCGCGTCCGGCTGGTGAAGAGGAACACGTCGCCCGAGAGCGGATCCCGCTGGAGCTCGCGCTTCACCAGCGCGAAGAGGCCGTCGAAGCCCTTGCGCAGGTCCGCAGGTCGCGCGTACGCGAAGACCGAGAACCGCCGCGTCGAGCCGATCACGCGAGTTTCCGGAGCAGCGCCGCGAGCGCGTCGAGATCCAGGCCCTCGATGCGCAGGCCGCACGGGCCCTGCACCACCACCTCGTGCTTCGTCGCGACGACTTCGACGGGCCGGAGCGTACGGCTGCACGGCCGCTCGCGCTGCCAGCGGTACAACGTGCCCAGCGCGATCCCGAGCTTGTCTGCGAGCGACTGCCAGGTGGCGCCTCCCGCGCGCCTCGCGCCCACGTGCGCGCAGACGCGTGCGGCCAGCTGCGGCGAGAACCGCGTGCGCTTCCGACGCGTCGAGAGCTCACGCTTCAATGCGGCGCCCTTGTTGCTCAGGTCCATGTGCTCCTCCAGCCGGAGGAACACTCGCGCGGCCGAGGCGACACGTCACGACGGGGCCCGGCGAGGACTTACAATCAAATAGCGACGTACGAATCTGAAAGCCGGCGAAAGCTGGCTGGAGCGCGTGAATCTTTCACGGGCGCTCCAGCCAAGATGGAGGACCTATGCCTAGGAAGGGGCACTTTCTTCGAGAGAGCTAATGACCCCTTCAGGAGGAATTAATTCATCGGTCCTGAACATGTTCGGTCGGACAACCTAGCCGGCGGCGATATCAAGTCGTTCGTTGCGAACTTCCGCTCACTCAACCGTCGCTTGCTATTTGGACCTCAAGCAATCTCAACCCACCGCAGGCGGCGCACCCACGTCATCCGAAGTGCTTTCCTCACCCGGTGGCTGCGTCTTCATCCTCTGAATCCTGTGCCGCCGAGTCTTCACTGAGAGTCGTCGTCGAAGGCTCGGCGATGCCGCAGACCTTCCGGATCTCCGAGAGGATGAGCCGTTCGCGGCGATTTCGAAACGCCTCGTATGCGCTCAACGCGGAGGGGCCGTCGCCATCAATGGCTGCCTGCATCGCCTTCAGCCCGACCGCATCGATGAAGTGGGCATCCAGGATGTCGGCCGATGGTCCCTTCGGGAAAACGTCGGTGTCGCTGACGTACTCGGCAGGAGGCTGATCGAGAATCTTGCGGTTCGTTTCGTCCGAAATGAGCGTGCGATTGACGATGCTATTGACATCAATCCGAGCCTTCAAAGCGCTCCGCTTCAGATACGCCTTCGGGAAGATGTGATGATCCTCCAGCTGCTGGAGCTGGATGCTTTCAGCTCGGGACCAATCCCTCGCTCCTCGGGCCGCGAGAAGGCAGAACACCCCGCAGTAGATCGCGCTGGCGTGACTCGCGGAATGGCGAACCGTGAAGCCACTTGAACCGATCCGGGATTGGGCCTCGGAGAAGACGCTCGGGGTACCGGACTCGCCACTCCAAAGCCGGAGCATCTCCTGGTAGTCCTTCCTCGACTTGCTCTCGACCGCGCTGGAGTACCGCTCCAAGAACACGTTGCACCAATACCATCGGCGCAACGACGACCGGGCGTCGTCTCCGAGCTTCTTCGAGTCGATGTGCTCCTTCAAAGCAGCGAGCACGGGAAGAAGGCCGAAGCCAGGAAGCCATTTCTGGTCAAAGACGCCGAAACCGTCTGGACCAACGTGCTGGATGAGCTGCAGGGCCCGCTCGATCGCTGCAGCCGCTCGATGCCAATCGGCCACAAAACCTTCAGGCGCCAGATCGATGAGCACACGTGGTCGAACTTCCTGATCTCTCAGCAGGGCGATCGTCCGCAGCATCAGGACACCGAATTTGTTCTTGTCTGCCTTGCCGCCCGACCAGGTTCGCAGCCGCTCGTGCTTTTCGCAGGCTTCGTCCCACAGCTTGTGGAGATGAATTCCCGATCGATACAGCCGGGCCGTGAGGAGGTCGTAGACCGAGAGTTCGACACCAGTCGAATTCAGCTTCTCGAAGATCGCGCAGACTTGGGCGAGGGTCGACTTGTCCGCCTCGTTGACGAGAGGTAGCTCGATCACCGGCACTTCGAAAAGGCTGAAGGCGTGAATCGCCTCCTTCCATCGGGGGCGGAGCTCCGACTTGTACGTCTCGACGGCCTTGGGCTCGTGTTTGTGAAGCCAGTCCTCAAAGCCGTCGAGCCACTTGTCGAACAGGTGCCACGACAGATCGGTACACGGGAGGATCCGCCGTTCGTACTGGACCTCGACACGATCCAGACCATCGAGCTCGTTGAGCGCCCGGTCAAAGACGATCTCGTCGTCCTCCGGGGTCGCACGAAGCTTCTCAAGATCCACGAAGAACCGCCTCGGGCGCGACGAGTCCTTCAGAGAAAGCTTTGGCGCGTGGAGCGCATACACGAGCGACGTCAGCCGCTGCTGCCCATCGAGAACGAGAAACTCGGGAGCAAGAGTCGTCGACTTCGGTGCCGCCCCACGGAGTTCCTTGGGTGAGAACGGCGGGCTATTCGGGTCGCACCGAAGGAAGAGCAGTGAGCCAACGTAGTACCGGCGCAAGATGGAGCGCAGGAGGTCTGCGATCTGGTCTCGCGGCCAGACGAAGTCGCGCTGGAAGTTCGGAAGGCAGACCTTGCCTTCATGCGCCTGCGCAACAATATCGACCAACTTTCTCGTAGCCGGGGTGAGTTGCATGAGCCGACGATTCCTCCATCGAGAACAGCGAGCAAGGCGTTTCTTCTACGAGACCGGCGGGAGGACGACGCGCCCGACGATGCTGATGACGCAGGCACCTCATCCCGCGACAGCCAGCTTCATGTTCAAGCCGGCGAGCTTCTTTCGGGCGAGCCCGAGAACCTTCGTCACGAATGTCTGCGAGGCACTCGTATCTACATCCATGTCGACGGGAGGCACGCCACCGAGCAAGAGGTCGAAGACGTCGAGCCGCACCTTCATGATCTGCACGGCCTTGCCATCGCGTGTCCCCTCGAAGCTTGGGAACGCATACCGGATAGGCTGGTTCGTCAGCGATGCCCATCCGCCCACTCGGCGCACTCTCCCGTTCCGCTGAAGCGTCCTTACCGGGCTGGGATCCAGCTCGTAATGTACGAGGTGGCAACAGTACCGATGGAGATCGACGCCCTCAGACAGCCTGTCCGTGGCCACAAGCACGTCTGGTCCGAAGGGGCTGTTGAAGACGGCAAGGATTACGTCCGGTGACCCTTGGTAGAGCGTCTTCGGCTGCTCCTGCGATCCCGTTGCATCCCACGACCCGAGCGTTCGCGTCCCCTTGTCCAGGCCCCCCGACATCGCCAGCCAGGTTCCCTGATGCTCAATGGTCCTAAGCACCGCAAGAGTCGACCGTGAACGGCCATCAATGAGCCCATTGAAGAGCTTCTCGGCGGCTTCAGCGATACTGAGGACGCGATCTTCGGTTCTGCCACGCGGCTTTTTATCTCGGAGCTTCTCGGCCAGTTCTTCCACCGAGCCAGAGTGTGGCCCTATCCAAGCGCTCACCTGACTGCGAATGCCTTTGCTCGCGAGCCAGTCCAGGAAGGTCGCCCGGAGCTCGTCAACGTCCGTCGGCAACTCCTCGCTTTGTCCGAGCTCAGGCTTGGGGATCACGGCGTCCCACGCCTGCCGCCACATCTTCGCCGACTCCGTGCTCAACGTTCGGGGCTTCAGGTTCGCTTCAAGCGCACCAAGCAGTTCAGCCGCAGTCGCACGGTGATGACAGAAGACTAGGACCTTTTCTTCTCGCTCTACGACTTCGTCGATCGCCCGCACGACGGCCAACATCTTCGGGTGCGGCGAGCCCATTCGCTTTTTGAGAAGGTTCTTCGCAGCGTTCAGGTGTCGCTCGGCAACGAAGTCAGCGGCGGCCTGGAGCCGGTCTTCGTCAGCTAGGTCGGTGGCCAGATGCGCCCAACCGACGTGGTACCGAGGGTCGTTCGTCCTGGTACGTCCAACCTGTGGGGTCAATCGCAGGTACCGGTCCGCACGAATCAGGAGCTCGACATCCTCTTCGCCAGCTGGAGGCACGGAGATGGGCCATCCACGAGCATCGATGTCTCCGAAGTGCGTTCGCTCGGCTTCGCTGAGCGACGCAATTCCATGTCGAATGACGTACGGCGCGGTTGCCTCGATCGCGTCCTGAGCTGCCTGCACCAGGCGACTGGCTTCTTCTTCAACGCTCCGGCCCGCGCTGTCCCGATGGAGTCGCTCAAGTGCAAGGGCGTACCGCTCCACCGGCTTGTCTACGCCTTGCGCTCCTACAAAGCCGAGCAGCTGGACGAGTTCATCGACATCGATGCTGAATGGTGTGGCCGTGAGGATGAGCTTGGATTTCGCCATGCGTCCCAGGTCGGCAAGCGCCTGGCTGAACGCACTGTTTTCTCCTTTGGCTCGGTGGGCTTCATCCACAATCATCAGGTCGCAAGCCGCACGTCCCGAGCCGCGTAGCTGCACAAGCTGATGGTGCGTCCCGATTTGGATGCGTCCCGAGCGGAGGCGCCCCACGTCGCCAACCTTCAATTGAGAGTCATTGATGTCTTGGAGGAGCTGCGCACGGGCGCGAAGCGGGTTGATGTGGGCCTGTAGTTCTTCGGCCCATCGACGTTGCATCACGGAGTTCGGAGCATAGATTCGGACGCTCTTGCCGTGCCCCGCGACCACCCACGCGACAAGCGCAGCAATGGTGGTCTTTCCGAGCCCGACGTCGTCGGCAAGAAGAACGCCTCCAACCCGTTTGTATCCGGCGGCTCCGGAGATTCTGCAGAGGATCTCATTGGCGGTTCGGAACTGGCGACGAGTCGGCTCCAGTGCCAGGGGCCGATTGCTGCCTCTGCAGGTCTCTACGTAGCTGTCGGGATAGGCCAGGAACTTCCAGCTCGGCCCGTTCAGTTCAAGGAAGTCATCCGGCACGTCGCACCTCCTCAAGTCGCCACGTCAGCTCTTGAGCGACGACTCGTGCAGCCCCCTTGAAGACCGGATCGTCTTCAGAACGCCGCTGAAAGATCGCCAAGAGCCTCTCCCCATCGGCCCGAACCCTGCTGAGTGCGCCCGGCTCGACGTTGGAGCAGCGCTTCAACTCTTCCAGCCACGTCCCCACGACGTCGAACCACTCTCTCGCTTGCTCCATCGCCGCCACGGAGTAGTCGCCCCCGCCGATGGCCGAGCTTGCTTCACCGCCGCCTGAGGGCTCGGAAAGGCCAGGGATGTCTCCCGACTCCACGGTGGGACCGCCGTACATCTCCAGGAGCAGCGCATCCCGAAGCGCCTCTTCGGCTTCCGGCGAAACCTCAGGAACGGGCAGAAGAACGAACTCTTCGTCAGGTCTCAGGTCGACAACGGGGACCTCAAGATGCTCCTCGGCGACCGAGAACGTCACCGAGAAGGGCAAGCCGCGCCCATCGTCCCACGCCAATCTAGCTGCCCAGGTCTGGGACCCCACGTCATCGAACTTGAGCTCGGCCGGAACCGAGTTGCCCTGTGCCTGCACCAAGCCAGTTATCGTCTGCTCCTCTGAAGCAAGTCGGCAAGTCGCCTCGATCTGTCTGCCATCCCAGGACGCCGCAGCCCAGACGATGTGTCGGTCTGCAACCCGCTCAAGTTCGGACGTCGTGAACGGTGCGTACTCATCGTCAAAGGCCATCAGCTCGTCAGGGTCGATCGGCCAGTCGGCATCCAAGACAACGCCGAGCTCGAAGTTCCTCGCCGGCTGGACCCCGGCACCCCAGGCCGATGCACTGAAGTTCGCCGAAGTGATGAGGAGCTTTCGGACCCGGCCTCGGCGCAGCCCATAGAACTTCGCGTGGCTCCAGCGAGGGTCGCCATCTCTGTGGTCGGGATGAAACCGGCTTACCGGCCCAGCCCTCACGTGACCAAGACGTTCGACCTGAACACCCGCGCTCGTGAGGCAGTCGAGGGCTGACTTCGAGAGGCGCCATTCTCCACCCGAGATTCCCGCCCACGGATGGGATTCATCGATCCACGCGAGACCTAGTCGGTCCGGGTCTGTTCCCAGCGCCTTGCACCAGGCTTCCAGGGTCTCGCCGTTCCAGCCACCGACGAACGGCACACAAATGCGAACTTCGAGGGAGCCCCGGTCCTCTGGCGCGACTGCGCGGAGCGCCCTCGCACCCCAGCGGCGGTCGTCTCCAGGCTCACGAACCGTCGACGGAACAGTCGCAACGAAGCTCACATCGTCTGGGCAAGCAGCTTTGCCCAGTAGGTCAACGAAGTAGGCTGCTCGTTTGGGCGCCTCTGGCCCTCCGGCCGAGGCCGTCAGGACCTGGAGGAAGTCAGGCAAGATTCCCCAGGAAGAGAGATTCGCCTGGGTCGGCCGGTCTCCGAGCTCGACCGTCGCTCGCCACCCGCACTGGAGCTGCCCCCTGAAGGCGGCCTCGGTCAAATTGGTGGATGAGACGAACAACTCCAGCAAGTCAGGCTCGGTATCCGACCTCCAGTGGAACATCCAGAGTTTGGCGTGCTGCACAGCCTGTCCGGTCGCCCCCACGGTGAACGGCGACACGTATCGCCACAACCACGGGTACTGCGGCTTGGTAGCCGCGGAGAAGTTGTGGTCACCATCCTCGTCCGCAGTGGAAGAGACGATCGTCATCCGACCGCGAAGCCGC
Organism: Deltaproteobacteria bacterium; assembly: GCA_018266075.1. Lineage (GTDB taxonomy): Bacteria > Myxococcota > Myxococcia > Myxococcales > SZAS-1 > SZAS-1. Next base: position 48,721 of record JAFEBB010000053.1, read on the forward strand.
TCCAGGCGTACGGCGAGCTCGCCAAAGAAGAGAGCCCTTCCCTCCGGCTCGTTGGTCGGACTCCGAGACAGGTGGAGTAGAGAGGGGAGTAGGTGCTCGACGAGAAGCGGCGCCTCGGCTGGGCGGTATGTCGTCATGAACATCGCGGCGAGCTGGTGCCGGCGAGGAGGAATCGGGATCGAGCTCAGCCAGTCGGACTCAGTAGTCACGCTGCCTCCTCCTCTTCTTCATTCTTGAGATCGGACTCTCTGGTCTGGGCGGCAGTGAGGGCGTGCTTCAGGTTTGGGATGCCGCACTGCGAAGCCATCCGACAGAGCGACCACAGCCGGAACCCGTAATCGGATGCCCGACCTACGTCCTGCGGCAGCAGCGGCTCGATGCGGTCTCGTCGAAGGCGGAACCATCGCAGGCCGCCACCAAAGGACTCGTGGTGTTTGACCAAGGCAGTGACTGCGTCCGAGGTCGACCGAGCTGCAAGCGATGCTCGCGCCAAGGCCGTGGCCGCATCGTCCCCATGCCCACCCGCGTCCACGTGGCTGCCCCACGCTGCAGCAGCATCCCGGAGTCGCTCTAGGGCATCGCCAAGCTGCTTGTCCCCGGCAGCGTCAGTGACCGAAAGATGCGGCCCCTGGGTCGACGCTCCAATCAGCTCCCACAGCCGCCGAGTCACTTCCATGCCGCCATCTGCCAGCCGAGTGAATGCAGGCAGAGCTCGGAGCAGAGCTGCGTCAGGCGTGGCCTGGAGAGCTCGTGCCTTGGCCAAGTCCTCGCACAACCCGGTGTGCGTGGCTGCGTCGGACTCCGAAAGTACCCGAGCAACCTGTGTACGCCGTGAAGCGTCGGCGAACAGTAGGGACCGGAGCGCCTTCCGCTCATCTTCGTTTTCGAGAGGAGAGCAGTCGTCGGCCGGCGTCGGGACAAACGTCGAGCGCCCCAAGGAGTCCCAGTTGGGCCACCCTTTGAGCATCCACCACTCGTCCTGTCTGTCAGTCCAAACAGCCCACTTCGAACGCTCTTCCATCCAATCTTCGGACGGACGGGCTCCCTGAGGGATGGCGGCGACTACGATCCGAGCAAGCTGGTGAATCCCGTCATCTGGGGTCCAACCGTCGCGAGCCCCTGCCCCGTTCTTCGTGAACCCGGGCACTCGGCGAAAGATGGTCCTGTAGATTCCATACGCACCCACCTGACGGTAGCGCCTGAACTGGGCCTCGCTCAATCCAAACCGAGGCTCCCATTCCCTGTCGACCAACAGCCCCCTCAACCAAGGGGCAACTCGTCGCCGGCCTGGAAGTTGCCGGCCCTCGGAGCTCTCGTCGAAGTGCAGGGTTCTCGCGACCCAGAGCAACTCCAAGGGACGCAGCCATGCGTACCGACCTCGCTGAGCGTCCCGAGTCTTGAGATCGCCGCCCTCTGCTCGATTCCACGGCTCATGTGATGTTTTGATGCACCAAGCCAAAATGCTGACCCACCTCGCGTCCCGTGTTCCGTTGGTGAGGCCCGGTGCTAGAGCCTCGGCGAAGCGATCCGCCGCTCGGCGGAGGCCCAGGGCGTCGCCTCGCCGTCGAGCCGGGGCGTCCCAAGGGCTCGTGAAGAACCACCCGTGCTGCGGAAAGACTTCCTGTTTCGTCGGCATGCGACGCCCCTCCCAGCCTCATTGGCAAACTAGGTCGTCCTCTTCTGGTGAAGAGCACTCCGAGCAACTCCGATCAGCTCTCCCAGCTCGCGAATAGCCTTGGCGACCCGCCGAGCGTCCTCTGGATCCATTGCGAAGCCTCCAGCATGCGCAAGGGGATCCCTGAGCACTTCAATCGGTTCCATTCGCTCGCAGAATCGGTCGGTGTCTTCCCCGAACACACGGCGAGCCCGAACGAGGATCCGCTTGTCGGCCAACGATGTGATCTCTAAGAGGTCGACCTCGTTGCGCCGCTTTCGCGCTCGCTTCAACCATCTCTTCAGGAGGTCCTGGCGCTCCTGAGCGAAGTGAGCCAGCCACCGTTCATCATTAGGGTCGAGGACGGCGAGGAGAACCTCTCGCAGCAGGAGCTCCAGGTGCGTGAGCCGCGTGAAGATCACCGAACGGACCGGCAGCTTCTGCAGGTCGCTCAGAGTGAGAATGCCTTCGATCCGGCCTTCACTGAGGACGAGCTTGAAACTGGGCTCGTTATCGAGTCGCTCCAGCACGGGCAGAAGGGGATCACCGGCGGACGCAAGCATTCGCTCGTGCAGCGGGAGCATGATCTCCGACACGGTCTGAGAAGGCGCCTCCTCTGCGCGCTTCCGAGCTAGGACTCCCACCACGACGTCGTTCCTACGGGCTGGGATGAAGTCGATGTTCGCCAACTCAGGCCGACCGATCACTTCTCCGGCAGTATCGGCTGCGCCACACGAAAGCAGCGACATCGTGGCCGCCAGGCGAACCGTTGCTGCGCTCTCCAGATTTGAGAGGTCGGCATCCAGTGCGTTTGCGGCCCAAGGCATCAGAGTGCTCTCTGCGGGAGTCGGTTCGAGCCGGTTGCCCAGTCTAACTCCAGGACCATTCGTTTCCTCTGCTTCACCCGTTCGGCGGCTCGGTTGGCATCGTTACGATGTACTGGAATGCCGGCGCCCCGAGGCCGACCTACCGGGCACTGGACGCGCCCTCATCCGGATGCGTTGGAGCAACACCAATCAGGCGCTCCTGCCATTGTTTGTAAGTCTCGCCCGATGCCACGACCTTCCACGTGTCACGGCCGTTCACGCTGGTCCCAGCGACTGCTACCGCAGCGGCTGTCGGCGAGTCGAAGACGTAGTCTTGGGTGAACTTGAGCAGCTCGTTCCCACTGGGCTCCAGAACGCCACTCTCGACGAGCCGGGTCCGCATGTTCTTATAGCTGGGCTGGAGAGACTCGACGTTGCGCCGCCGTGCGGTCGATCCCTTCTGTAAGATGAACGCGCCATCTTTGGCGATGCACTCGGCAGAGGCCGTGTCCCACGTCAGTCGGAGGCGAACGCCACCGACCTCAGCGCCCTCCGTATTGCCAGTCGCCGACGCGAACACGTTAAGTCCTAGCACTGGCAGGAGAAGCCTGACGTTCTCGATGAACGTCGCCATGTCTGCCTCGTCCGCCTCCGGGAGTCGGCCTCCGCTTGGCTCGTTCCCGTTCATTACCTGCACGAGCTTGGCGGCGCGGATGTCTTCGACCAATCGCGCTTCAAGCCACCGGACGTGAGCCTTCGTCAGATTGTTGTCCTTGGAGACGAAGACCACGACCCACGTCCAGAAGTCCTTGTTCGAGTCGTGGCTGGCGATACGCGCCCAGACGTCGTCAGGCGATGTCCCTCGCACTGTTGAAAGTCGGCGGCGGGAGCGAGGCTTCTACGCAGCCTTGCTGATGTGATCAATTCCATTCTTCATTGTGTCGTTGAGAGCAGCGATGAGCTGCGGGATCTGCCCGTGGCCGCGCACGCGCCGGAAGCACTTCTTGGCGTCCTCGATTGCTGCGACCACCCAGCGGAGCACCATCGCGCCGCCGCGCCACTTCCTCACGTTGCGCAGGCGCACGCGGAGCAGGCCGTTGAGGTTCTCAATCACGTTCGTGCTCGAGAGCGTTCGCAGCAGCGCGCCCGAG
>JAFEBB010000054.1 GCA_018266075.1 Deltaproteobacteria bacterium
GCATCCTCAAGGGCAAGTTCGGCTACATGAGCCCGGAGCAGGTGCGCGGCCTGCCCATCGACCGCCGCTCCGACATCTTCGCCCTCGGCGTGGTGTTCTACGAGATGGTCACGGGCGAGAAGCTCTTCGTGGGCGAGAGCGACTTCTCCACCCTGGAGAAGGTCCGCAACGCCGAAGTGCCCAGCCCGCGCAGCATCAACAGCGCCATCCCCGCGGCGCTGGAGAAGGTGGCGTACAAGGCGCTCGCGCGCGAGGTCGAGGATCGCTACCAGTGGGCCGGCGAGATGGCCGAAGACCTGCGCCGCATCCTCGGGCCGCAGGGCTACTCCGAACCGCAGATGAAGCAGTTCATGGGCGAGGCGTTCCGCGAGGATTTGATGCGCGAGCAGCAGCGCATCGAGTCGTTCGCGGATCTCGTGCCGCCCGGACCCAAGCCCACGCCCGCTGCGCCCGCGCCGCAAGGCAGGGTGGGCACCCGCGGGGTTGTGTCGGCTGCGCCGGCGGCACCTGCGCCGCGCCCGGCCCCTGCGCCTCCAGCTCGACCCGCTGCGCCCGCACCGGCCCGACGCGCGGCCGCCGCTGCGCAAGCGCTCGATCCCGTGGCTGCAGCGCTGGCCGAGCTCGACGGCGGTGCACCCGCACCGGCTCCGTCGCGTCCCGCGCCGCGCGTGGTGACGCCGCCCAAGGCCGTGGCCCACGACCCCGCGGCCGACCTCGACGGCGGCGCGACGATGTTCGATCCCCACGCGGATCCGAACAACCCGTACATCCCGCCGCCGAGCGAAGAAGAGCTGGCGGAGATGGGCACCGGCGATCGCACGGTGATGGCCGCGCCCGCGTTCGACGAGAACGGGATGCCCATCGCCACCAACGATGCGGGCAAGAAGCCGCTCGCCATGGAGACGGTGGTCGGCAGCGACGATCAGCTCGCCCAGCCGGAAGCCGAGACGCACGGCGAGGGCGCGGAGATCCCACCTGCGGCCGCGGCTGCCGCGCGCCGCCCGGCCTCGCGCCCGGCGCCCGCGCCCGAATTTGATCCGGGCACCGACGCCGCCGCGCTGCCGCTGCCCGCGCCGCGCAAGAGCCGCATGGACCTGCGCAGTCCGCCCATGCCGGCGCAGCCGCCGCCGGACGAGGTGCTCACCCGCGCCCGCCCGCCGGAGCCGGAGCCCGTCGAAGAAGAGCCGCGCGACGAGGCCCCGGAGCCTGCGCCGGAGTTCGGCGACACGGGCGAGGGCCAGGAGCTGCCGGAAGAGGATCTCGACGCGCCCGAGCCCACCGCCGCCAGCCCGCGGCGCCTGACCAACCAGGCGCAGCCGCGTCGCGCGCCGCCGCCCCAGGTCGAGCCCGCGGATCCCGAGCCCGAGCAGGACGAGGGCTACGACGAGCAGGAACAAGAAGATCAGTACGCCCGCGACGACGAAGACGAGGCGCCGCCCGAGGTGGCGCCGCAGCGCTCCGGCGGCGGGGCGCGCGTGGGCCTCATCGTGGGCGGGAGCGCGCTCGGCGTGGTGGTGCTCGCCGGCCTCGGCTTCCTCGCCTACTCGGCCACCCAGGCCACCATCACCGTGAAGGTGGAGCCCGCGTCGGCGTCGGCGTCGGCCACGGCCGCCATCGACGGCCAGTCCGTGCCGCTCGACAAGGCCATTTCCGTGGCCGCGGGTGAACACGAGGTGAGCCTCACCATCCCCGGCCAGCCGGTCCAGAAGAAGCAGCTCACCGTTTCTCGCGGGCACCCGCGCGAGCTGCACTTCGAGATCCAGCGCGAGGAGAAGCCGCCCGAGGCCGCCAAGCCCGAGCCTGCGCCCGCGCCGACACCTGCGCCCACGCCAGCCCCGACGCCGGTGCCGAAGCCCGAGGCCGTGGCCGCCAAGCCGCCCGAGCCTGCGCCGGCGCCCAAGCCGGAGGCCGTGGCCGCTCCCAAGCCCGCGGCCGAGTCGAACACCTTCTCGGTGCGCGTCGAGACCAACCCGCCGGGCGCGCTGGTGCTCTTCGGCAAGAAGCGCGGCGACGCGCCGCTCACGGTGGACGGCCTCGACAAGAAGAAGAGCTACAGCGCCGAGGCGCGGCTCAAGGGCTACAAGAGCCCCGTGGTCACCGTGAAGTACGACGGCACCGACCCGATGGTGGTCACCGTGAACCTCGACAAGGAGCCGGAGCACGAGTCGGTGGCCCACGAGCCCAAGCCGGAGCACACGGAGCACGCAGCCAAGGCGCCCAAGGGAACGGGCTCGCTCATCTGCTCGTCGAACCCGGTGGGTAAGGTGTTCGTGGACGGCAAGTCGACCAACCGCTTCACGCCGATTCCCATGGCGAACCCGCTGAAGCTCCCCGCGGGCAAGCACCTCATCAAGATCGACGACGGCAACGGTCACACCGCCACGGCCACGGTCACCATCAATCCGGATGAGACCGCGCGGCTGATCTCCATTCCGCTGCAGTAGCGCGAATCAGCTCGCGCGCGCGGCCCGCGCCAGCGCATCGTACGACTTGTACGGCCCCTGGATGTGCAGCTTGTCGCCCGCGCGCAGCGCGAACGTCCCCACCGGCGCGTGCAGCTTTTCGGGACCGCGCTCCACCATCGCCACCAGCAGCCGCTGCTCGCGAAGGGACTCGATCGATCGGCCTTCGAAGCCCTGGGGCGCCTGAAGCTCGGCCATCACGTGCAGCTCGCCGGCGAGCCAGAAGGAGTGGTGCACGCCCGGATCCAGCGAGGCCGCCGCGAAGGCCGGCGCCGAGAGCGCGGACGTCGAGAACGCGTCCACGCCGAAGTTTTCGACGCGCTCGGCGAGATCCTCGTCGAACACGCGCATCACCACGCGGATCTCCGGACGGATGCGGCGCGCGTCGAGGGCGATGTTGATGTTGGCGAGGTCGTCGTCGGTGGCGCAGACCAACGCGCGCGCGCTGGAGAGGTTCACGTGCGCCATCGTCCCGGCGGTGGAAGCATCTTCGATGATCACCGCCGCGCCATCGGTGCGCAGCGCCTGCACGAAGGCGGCGTTCTCGCTCTTCTCGACCACGAGCACCGGCACCTCCAGCTGCCGCAGCGCCTGGTAGATGCGGTAGCCCACGCGGCCTGCACCGCAGAGCACCACGTGGTCGGACATGGTCTGGGCGAGCACGAGGTTCCACTCCTTGTCGTGGCGCTGGGCCGCGAAGAACAGGTAGGCAAATCGGATCAGGCCGTCCGCCACGCCGATCACGCCCACCGGCGGCACCAGGAACCAGAGCAGCTCCAGGTACCAGACCCGCGGGAAGTCGAGCGTGGGGTTGCCGATCATCAGGAAGTAGATCGCCTGCGCCGAGCGCGCCCAGCCGGGCCGCGAGCCGTCGGGGAAGACGTAGGCCTGGTGCACGAGCAGCGTCCCGCCGATCAAGGTCAGGCTCACCAGCACGATGGGCAGCCGAAAGCGATTCAGCAGCGCGCCGAGGTAGCGCAGCTGCGCGGCCAACGGCTGGCGGCGCCGCGGCATGGGCGGGGGGAGGTGCCGGGTTCGCCGGGCGGGCGGAGGAGCAGGGGCGGGCATTGCGCTCCTCCGAGTGGAGCACGGCCGGGCGGGGTGTCCAGTTCACGGATGGGCTCGACACGCGCTCGGCAGGCTGCGAAAAAGCGGCCCATGCGAAAGTCCATGATCGTTTTGGCCGCGCTTGCGGCGCTCGCCAGCTGCAAGGACGAGAGCGCGCCCAACCCCGGTCGCGGTGGCGGCGAGGCGACGTCGCACGTGTCCACGTCGGCGCCGGCCAGCGTGCAGCAGCCCATCCACGTGACCTTCCAGGGCGGGGCCATCGAGCTCATCGGCACCGACCTCTCGCCGGCGCAGCCCAAGGCCGGCCAGACGGTCACCGTGACCAACTACTACAAGGTCAACCGCGCTCCCGAGGGCAGCTGGAAGCTCTTCGTGCACGTGGCCGCACCGGGGCAGGGCGGGCTGCAGATGATCGCCAACCGCGATCACGAGCCGATGGACGGCCAGCTCCCGCTCTCTCAGTGGAAGCCTGGCCAGGTCATCGCCGACGCCTGGCAGTTGCCCATTCCGCAGCAGGCGCCGCCGCAGATCGCGGTGCTGCTCGGCTTCTGGAACGACTCGGGCCGCATGCCGGTGGATCCGCAGCCGCCCGGCGAGCAGCCCAAGACCGACGGCCAGGGCCGCGTGCTCGCCGCGGTGATCCCGGTGACCGTCGCCGGTCCGCCGCTGCCGACATACGTGGTGCCCAAGCGCCAGGGCGAGATCACCATCGACGGCAAGCTCGACGACGCCGCTTGGCAGAAGGCGCCCAGCACGCCCGCGTTCGTGAACACCATGAACGGCGGCCAGGCCAGGAGCGAGACGCACGCCAAGCTGCTCTGGGACGATCAGTTCCTCTACGTGGCCTTCGACGTGCAGACGCCGGACGTGTGGGGCACCAAGACGCAGAAGGACGAGCCCATCTACGGCGAGCAGGTGGTGGAGATCTTCATCGACGCCGACGGAGACCAGAAGACCTACAACGAGCTCGAGGTCAGCCCGCACAACATCCAGTTCGACGCCGCTTTCGACTACCGCCGCTCGGATCTGCAGAAGGCCATGGCCTGGGATTCGAAGATGGAGAGCGCGGTGCAGGTGCAGGGCACCCTCGACAACTCGAGCGACACCGATCGCGGCTTCACGGTGGAGATGAAGATCCCCATCGCGAATCTCTATGCCGTACCGCACGTGCCGCCCCAGGTGGGCGACACGTGGCGATTCAATCTTTACTATATTGACAATAAAAAGAACGACGCCGAGGGCTTCTCGCCGCCCATGGTTGGCGACTTCCACAACCTGGTGCGCTTCGGCTACCTCAAGTTCGCCGAGTGATGCTCCGGCGCATCGATCACGTGCAGCTGCCGATTCCTGAAGGCGGCGAGCCGGCCGCGCGGCGCTTCTGGGCCGAGCTCTGCCAGCTGCCCGAGGTGCCGAAGCCGGCGAACCTGCTTCATCAAGGCGGCTGCTGGTTCGAGGGCGGCGGGGTGATCGTGCACGTCGGCGTGGACCGGCCGTTTCACCCGGTGACGCGCGCGCATCCTGCCTTCTGCGTGGCTGACATCGACGCGCTCGCGGCGCGCTTTGCCGCGGGCGGCGTGACCGTGCGCTGGAGCGACTCCATGCCCGGTCGCCGACGATTCACCGTCGACGATCCATTTGGCAATCGCGTGGAGTTCCTGGCCGACGGCGACGGCCTCTCGCAGCGTTGAAGCTACGCGGGCGCGGCGAGCTTGAGCAGCCGCATCAGCTCCGTGGCCAGCGCCATGTCGGTAATCCCCGCGAGGACCTCGTACGCGGCATTCATCACGTCTGGCGCCAGCGCGGCATCGCGGGTCACCACGCGCGACGAGGGCGTCGCTCCACCGAGCGTGAGCTCATCCGTCGACCCCGTGGCCGCGCGCGTGCGCTCGACCGCCAGCCACTGACCCTCGAACGTCAGCTCGAAGCGGATGATCTCGCCTTCCTCGAGGTCGACGATGAGGTCGCAGTACATCGGCCCCTGGAACCAGCGCCGCTTCTTGCCCGGCCCGAGATCCTTCAACGACGCGGTGATCTCGTGCATCGACGCGCCCAGCTCCTGGAGCTGTTCCGGCGTGCGCTGGCTCAGGCTGCGACGCGACATCTCGCGATGCTAGCCACCGCCCGCGCCCAGGCTCCAGTTTTCGCCGCTGGAGAACGTCTGCGCGGTGACGCCGTGGCCGTCGGTGCGGAAGGTGATGGCGCCGTCGCGATCGGTGCGGAAGAGCCGGCAGCCGGCCTCGGCCCAGCGCTCGCGGACCACCTCGTGCGGGAAGTGGAAGCGGTTGCCCTCGCCCACGCAGAAGACGACCGCGTGCGCACGCGTCGCGCGCACGAATGCTTCGGTGCTCGAAGTATTCGAGCCGTGGTGCGGCGCCTTCACCACCGTCGACGCGAGCGCCTCCGGATGCTCGAGCAGCGCCTGCTCCGCGGGCGCCTCGGCGTCGCCCGGAAAGAGGAACGAAACGTCGCCGTAAGTCACCTTGAGCACCAGGCTCTGGTCATTCACGGCGTCGAAGTGCGCGCGGGGGGCAGGCCCGAGCACGTCGATCCGCGCGCCGCCGAGCCCGGGCAACGGGTCGCCGCGCGAGAGCGAGCGCAGCGTGGCGCCCGCGTAGGCGTGCTCGAGCTCCTCGAGCAATCCGCCGGCTTCGTGATCCGACGCGATCCAGAGCTCGTCGGCCGGCACCAGCGGCCCCAGCCCGATGAGCCCGAGCGCGTGATCCGGATGCGGATGCGAGAGCGCCACCGCGCGCAGCCGCGTCACGCCTCGTTCCCACAGAAACGGCGCGAGGATCTGCGCGCCCGGATCGAAGTGGCTGCCGACCTCGCCGCCGCCGTCGATGACGATCGTGTCGCCGCCGGGAAACCGCAGCACCGCCGCGTCGCCCTGGCCGACGGCGAGGAAGGTGACCGTGAGCGCGTCGTCGAGCCGCGGCCGCTCCGCGCGCCACGCGCCCAGTAGCCCGAGCGCCAACGCCGCACCCAGGCCCACGCGAAGCGCACGCCGCTCCAGCCCCACGAGCGCGAAGGCCGCGAGGGCCGCGTAGTACAGCAGCGTCGTGGACAGCGACGGCGCCGCCACGCGCACCTGCGCAAAGGGGAGCTGACCGAATCCGTCGGCCACGGCGATGAGCAGCTTCGCGAGCGGCCCGGCGACGTGGAGGAGCAGCGTCGCCACGGGGCCAATGGGCGCGAGGGCAGCAGCGAGCGCGGCCACGGCCGTGAGCGCCGAGGCGACGGGCAGCGCGACCAGGTTCGCCGCCACGGCCACCACGCTCTCGCGATGAAACGCCGCAGCCACGAGGGGCGCCGTGGCGAGCGAGGCCGCGAGCGACGTCGCGGCGCCCGAGAGCACGTGCTCGCGCGCGCGCGAAGGCCAGCTCCGCCAGCCCTGCGCGCCCCGCATCGGCGGCTGCACCGGGATTCGCTCTCGCAGCGGCTTGGAGAGCGTCATCAACCCGAGCACCGCCAGGAACGAGAGCTGAAACGAGAGGTCGTGCAGCTGCGACGGATCCACCGCGAGACAGAGCACCGCCGCCCACGCCAGCGAGGTGAACGGCTCCGGCTCGCGCCGCAGCGAGCGCGCCGCGATGAGCACGCTGGCCATGATCCCCGAGCGCACCGCGGGCACTTCGGAGCCGGTCAGCGCCACATAGCCCCAGATCGCCGGCAGCGCGAGCAGCCCCGCGAGCCGTCCTGCGTCCGCGCGACGCGCGAGCCTCGGCCATCTCAGCAGCAGCCAGCGCACGATCGCCACCAGCCCGAACGCCACCACCGCGATGTGCAGCCCCGACACCGACAGGATGTGCGCCAGCCCGCTCGCGTTGAAGTGCTCGTTCACGTCCGGCGAGAGCCCGCTGCGGTCGCCGACGGCCAGGGTCACCACCAGCGCGCGCGCCGCGGGATCCGCGATGGCGTCTGCCGCGAGCTGCTCGAAGCGCCGTCGCAGCCGCTGCGCGATTCGCTGGCCCAGTCCCGCTGGCTCGAGCCGCAAGAGCTCGCCGGGTCGAAGAACCGCGTGCACGTCGACGCCGCGGTCGCGATCGCGCTCGAGCGCATCGGCCTCGCCCGGGTTCGCCGGCGGCCGCGAGACGAAGAGCCGCGCCAGGATCCGGATACGCTCGCCCGGCAGCAGGTCATCGGGCCCGCCCGAGAGCGCCGCACGAACATGCCGCGGCTCCAGCGGCGCAGAAGGCGAGGGCGCCAAGGCATCGACGTCGAGCGCCACCTGCGCGCCCAGCCGCTCCGACACGCGCCCCTCCAGCACTGCCTCGCCGCCAGGCTCGATGCCGGTGGCGTCGCCCGGCCGCAACCGCACGCCCGCAAGCGAGGCGCCGGCGAGCGCGAACGCGATCAGCAAGGCCAGGAATCCGCCCGGCCAGCCGCGAACATTCAGCGCCCGACTCGCGAGCAGCAGCGCCACCGCGAGGAGCGCGCTGATTGCCGGCCGTTCCGAGCCGATCCCCACGCCGATGATGAAGAAAATCGCCGGGGCAACCGACGCCCGCACGGCAAGAAAAGCTGCTACTTGCTCCCCCATCCCCCCACCCCCCCACGCCCAAACCCCAACGCTACGAAAACGCGGTCGTTTTCGTCAACTTTGGGCTTGACTTTTGCTAAAATACTCCGTAATTTTATGCTTCTAGGCGTGTAGTGAACATCCGGGGCAGTTTGGAGGCGTTTCGTGGCGACTTCGTTCAAGGTGGGCGACAAGGCCGTCTACCCGGGTCAGGGCGTGGGCGAGGTGATGGGTATCGAGCACAAGGAGATCGCCGGCCAGCGCCAGAGCTTCTACGTGCTCCGCATCCTCGAGAACGGGATGAAGATCCACATCCCGATCAACAAGGTCGGCAGCGTCGGCCTGCGCGAGATCATCGGCCCGAACGACGTGAAGAAGGTCTACGCCATCCTCAAGGAGAAGGACATCTCCGTCGACTCCACCACGTGGAACCGGCGGTACCGCGAGTACATGGAGAAGATCAAGACGGGCTCCGTCTTCGAGATCGCCCAGGTGCTCCGCGACCTGTACCTCCTGAAGAGCGACAAGGACCTCTCCTTCGGTGAGCGCAAGATGCTGGATACCGCGCGCTCGCTGCTCATCAAGGAGCTCTCCCTCGCCAAGGACTGCGACGAGCAGACCATCGAGGAAGACCTGAAGAAGATCTTCAACACCAGCCCGTGATTTGCAGCACGCGCTGATCTTCTCGCGCCTCCGGGTCCACGCGGCTCGGGGGCGCGCGCATTTTCGAATGAGCGAGCCCGATTCGCCGCGCCAGGGGGAGCTGCTCGAGGAGCTGGCCCAGCTCGAGGCGGAGCGTCGCGCGCGCAAGCTGGGCACCGCGCGGATGATGCGGGTGGGCGCGCTGGTGGTGTCGGCGTCGTTCGTGTTCCTGCTGCGCGGCGACATCCGCTACTGGCTGCAGCCCAAGACGCCCGTCGAGCTCGGCGGACCCTTGGAGTTCAACCTCGATCGCGAGCAGACCGAGCGCTTCGCGAAGATCACCGGCGTGCCGGCGCAGCGCGCGGCCAACGTGAGCCACGGCGGGCGTGACCTGCGCGTGCTGGGCCTGCTCGGGTCGAACGTGCTCGTGGTGCAGAACCGCGAAGGCAGCGCGGAGGCGCCGGCGAGCAATGCGGCGATCAGCGTGCAGGGCCGGCTCGAGCGCGACGACGACGCGAACGAGCTGCGCAACATCTTCCAGCTCTTCGAGGGCCTGGGCTTCGTGTCGCCGGTGGACGGGCACTTCTACGCGCTCTACGCCGACCAGCTCCCGCGCCAGGGTTGGACGCTGCCGCTCGAGCTGCTGGGCATCTTGCTGTTCCTCGGCGTGAACCTGCGCAAGGCGCACAGCCTCACGCGAGAGGCCAACGAGCCGATGTCCGACGTGAGCTCGGACTAGCGACGAACCAGCCGCAGCGCGACCTGCCCCAGCCGACGGCGAATCGCCGGCATCAGCGTCTCCAGCTCTTCACAGGCCTCGAGGGCGCGGGTGGTGTCGGCGGCGTCGACGAGGTCCGCCGGGCTCGAATCGGCCTCGCCGACGGTGGCCACGGCGTCGTCCAGGAACTCGTGGATGCGGTGCAGGGCGATGCGCGCCTGGCGCAGGTCGTCCTCGATCAGCTCGGCAAGCACCAGGTCGCTCGCTCCGTTGCCGTAGATGCGCCCGCGCAGCACCGACATGGCGGACTGGAACTCGCTCCAGAGCGCGTCGTTGTCGCGCTCTGCCGTGCGGACATCGTTCATCTCGAGCTGGGTGTGCATGGTCTCGTCCCCGTTCGTTGCTACAGGACTGTAGGCCCGCACCGATCGCCGTCAATTTTCCCGCCCTCTTGACACGTCGCGGCACCACGGCGAGCGTGGACCCATGCGCGTCGCCAGCCTCTACCAGCGCGGGGAGCCCTGCTTCTCGTTCGAGTTCTTCCCGCCCAAGGACGACAAGGGCGTCGCGAACCTGTTCCAGACCATCGAGGAGCTGGCGTCGTTGCGGCCGGGGTTCGTGTCGGTGACCTATGGCGCGGGCGGCTCCACGCGCGATTTCACGGTGGAGATCGCCACGCGCATCAAGCGCGAGACCAAGATCGAGCCGGTGGCGCACCTCACCTGCGTGGGCCACGACAAGCACGAGCTGCGCAACATCCTCCGCACCTACGGCGAGGCGCAGGTGGAGAACGTGCTCTGCCTGCGCGGCGACCCGCCCAAGGGCCAGACGTCCTTCGTGGCGGTGCCCAACGGGTTTCGCTACGCGGGCGAGCTGGTGGCCTTCGTGAAGCACGAGGGCTTCGACTTCTGTCTCGGGGGCGCGGCGTATCCCGAGGGCCACATCGAGACGCTCGATCGCGAGGTGGATCTGCGGCACCTGAAGGCAAAGGTCGCCGAGGGCCTCGAGTTCCTCGTCACGCAGATCTTCTTCGACAACGCCTTCTACTTCGACTTCGTGGAGCGCGCGCGGCACGCCGGCATCCACGTGCCCATCGTGCCGGGCATCATGCCCATCACCAGCTTCGAGCAGGTGCAGCGGTTCACGCGCATGTGCGGCGCCACCATTCCCATGCGGCTCTTGCTGGAGCTGGAGCGTCGCAAGGATCAGCCCCAGGCGATCCTGGAGCTGGGCGTGGCCCACGCCACGGTTCAGGCCATGGAGCTCTTGCAGCGTGGCGCGCCAGGCATCCACTTCATTACGCTCAACAAGAGCCGGGCGACGCAGATGATCCTCACCGCGCTGCGCGCCCGGTTTTAGGAGTCGCCCATGCGCGCGCTGCTCGTCGTGGCTGTGCTCTCGATTGGGGGGCTCGCTCGCGCCGAAGACTTCCCGAGTGACGCGCCCAAGGTGCACGAGAAGTGCAAGAAGCCCGTCTGCGCCTGCCAGGACACCACCCATCCCGAGGGCTGCCTGGACAAGGACGCCTGCGCCAAGGCCTGCGAGGATCACGGCGGCGCGGTGGCCATGCACAAGAAGCATCGCCGCGGTCACAAAGGCGGCCAGGCCCCCGACGCGCCCACCGCCAACGAATAAGGAGCCCGCATGCGCTTCCTCATCGCCAGCCTGCTGCTGCTCGCTGCGACCACCGCGCGCGCGGATGACCTGGTGCCTCCGGCGTCGAGCCCGGACTGCAAGAGCGCGGTCTGCGTCTGCAAGGACGCCGAGACCTCGAGCGACTGCCTCGACAAGGCTGCTTGCGAGAAGTTCTGCGAGCGCCACGACGGCGTGGCCGAGAAGATCAAGGGCAAGCGCTCGAAGAAGAATCCCTAGAGGTTCGCCTCGTACGGGAAGCGGAAGTGCAGCTTCACGAAGGCGTCGCCGATGTGCCAGATGGCGTTGTCCGTGGGCGTGACGCTCCAGAACGTCCCCAGCACCTGCGGCACGTACACGCACGACTCCCAGCCGATCGAAATGCCGAACACGTCGCTCGGCATGAGCTCCAGCTCCGCCTGCGCGCCCAGGCCCGGGCGCAGGAAGAACGTGTTGGGCAGGGTGTCGCTGTAGAGGTACGCGGCGGTGAGCACCACGCCGAGATCCAGCCCGAGCCGGATGCCGCCGCCGCCCATCGCCGCGCCAATCGAGATCGGCTTGAACGTCGCGCCGTAGATGCCGGTGTGCTCGAGCTTGGGCGAGATGAAGATGTCTTCCGGAATCAGCGTGAGCGGGAAGGGCGTGAGCCGGATCTCCTTCTGCTTGAGCACCATGTCCCGGTACTGCGGCGGGATGCGGCCCTTCTCCTTCTGCAGGAGCTGCTGGTTGATGATGGCCTGGAGGGAGAGCTTGAGGCCGTAGTGGATGTGCTGGTCGTCCCAGACCGGGCTGGGCACGAAGAGGAAGGCCGCGGGGCCCACGCCCACGTCCACCGGGACATCGACCGGCGCCGCGTTTGCGCGCGAGGCGCACACCAGCACCGCAACGACCAGGAGCTTGCGCATGCACACCCTCCGCCATCGAGTGTGCACCAGACGATGTGACGGTCCGAATTATTCGCCGGCTAGCTTCCTGCGACCGTCAGCTCCGAGAAGCGCAGCGTTGGCGCGTTCACGCCGCCGCGGAACACGAGGTCGTCGCCGATGCCGTCGATGGCCTGGAACATCTGCAGGAGATTGCCGGCCACGGTGCACTCCTGCACCGGGAAGGCGAGCTCGCCGTTCTCGATCCAGATGCCGTTCGCGCCGCGCGAGTAGTCGCCGGTGATGGTGTTGGCGCCCCGCCCGAGCATGAAGGTCACGTACAGGCCGTTCTTCACCTCGCGGATGAGGTCCTCGGGCTTCCGGTTGCCCTTCTCGAGGTAGAAGTTGTTCACGCCGATGTGCGGCAGCGAGGAGTAGCCGCGCGAGGCATTGCCGGTGGTGCGCGCCTTCGCCTTGTGCGCGGTGTGCACGTCGTAGAGGTAGCTCTTCAGCACGCCGCCCTCGACGATCGCCGTCTTCCGCAGCGGCACGCCCTCGCCATCCCAGGGGCCGGTGCCCAGGCCGCGCGGCAACAGGCCGTCGTCGACCACCGTGAAGCCCGCCGGCGCGATGCGCTCGCCCAGCTTGTTGAGCAGGAACGAGGCCTTCTTGAAGATCATGTCGCCGTTGACGGCGCCGGCCAGGCTTCCCACGAACGACGCGGCGATCTGCGGATCGAAGATCACCGGCACCTTGGCGGTCTTGGCCTTCTTCGCGCCGAGCATGCGCGTGGCGCGCAGCGCCGCGGTCTTGCCCACCTGCTCCGGCGATTCGAGATCAGCGAGGAAGCGCTTGCTGTCGCTCCAGCTGCCCACTTGAAGCTGGCCGTCCTGAGAGGCCACGGGGCTGGCGTAGAGGTACACGTACGTGCCACGGGCGCGATCCTCGAGGCCGGCGCTCGAGGCGATGTAGGCCTCGCTCACCGCGTCGCCGGCGCCGCACGAGTCGAACTTGGACACGCGCGGATCGGCGGCGCGCGCCGCCTTCTCCATCTCCAGCGAGACTTTGATCTTCCACCCCTCGTCGAGCTCGGCCACGCGCGGATCGAAGAGCTGCAGATCGGCGGTCACGCGCGGCTGGAGATCACTGGCGCTGGGCAGCACGTTGTTCTCATCGGGCGCGGCCACCTGCGCGAGCGCGACCGCGCGCTTCACGAAGTCGTCGGCGTCGCCCTCGAAGTCCGAGGTGCAGGCGAAGCCCAATCGCCCGCCGCAGATGACGCGCAGGCCCAGGCCCTTGCTCGTGGCCTGGGTGAGGTCCTGGATCTCGCCCTCGTGCACGCGCACCGAGGATTGCCGCGAGGTCTCCAGATAGACCTCGGCCTGGTCGGCGCCGAGCTTGGTGGCGCGCTCCAGGACCTTCTTCGCAAACGCCTCGGCCTTCATCGGCCACCTCGCAGGGCGGTGCCGCCCACGGTGATGTCGTCGATGCGCAGCGTGGGCAGGCCCACGCCCACGGGCACGCTCTGGCCGTCCTTGCCGCAGACGCCGGTGCCGGTGTCGTGGCTCGGGTCGCAGCCGACCATGGAGATCTTGGAGAGCGCGTCGGGGCCCACGCCAATCAGCGTCGCGCCCTTCACCGGCGAGGTGAGGTGGCCGTCTTCGATCAGGTACGCCTCGCTCACTTCGAAGACGAAGTTGCCGTTGGTGATGTCCACCTGGCCGCCGCCCATGTTGGCGCAGTAGAGGCCGCGCTTCACGCTGCGGACGATCTCTTCCGGCGTCGAGTCGCCCGGGGCCATGTACGTGTTGGTCATGCGCGGCATGGGCATGTGCCGGAAGCTCTGGCGCCGCCCGGAGCCGGTGCTCTTCTCGCCCATGAGCTTCGCGTTGAGCGAGTCGAACATGTAGCCGCGCAGGATGCCGTTCTCGATGAGCACCTTGCGCTGGCCCTCGTTGCCCTCGTCGTCGACGTTGATCGAGCCGCGCGCGTTGGCCACCGTGCCGTCGTCGATGACGGTGACCTTGTCGCTGGCGACCTTCTGGCCCACCTTGCCCGCGAAGAGCGAGGTCTTCTTGCGGATGAAGTCGGCCTCCAGGCCGTGGCCGATGGCCTCGTGGAGCAGCACGCCGCTCCAGCCCGGCGCGAGCACCACCGTCTGCGGGCCCGCAGGCGCGTCGATGGCGCCCATCGTCGCGACCGCCCGGCGCGCGGCCTCGGCGCCGACGGACTCGGGCGTGAAGGTGTCGAAGTGCGAGATGGACACGCGTCCGCCGCCGCCGAACGCGCCGCTCTTGCGCTCGCCGTCCTCTCCGATCGCCACGACGCTGAAGTACATGCGGCAGAGGTCCTGGGTGTCCTCCGCGAGGTGGCCGTTGGTGTTCGCGACCACGATGCGCTTGGTCTGGTCCACGTAGCTGGCCATGACCTCGCTCACCCGCTTGTCGAACGCGCGCGCGGCCTTCTCCCCGCGGCGGACGAGGTCCACCTTGCGCTCCAGCTCCACGGACTCGAGCGGCGCGGGGACCTTGTAGAACTGCGGCGCGGGGACGCGGCTCACCTTGAAGCTGCGCTCGGCGCCCTTGCCGGCGGCGATGAAGGCCGCGGTCGAGGCGGCCCGGTCCAGCGCCTCGTTGTCGAGGTCGTCGGAGTAGGCGTAGCCGACCTTCGCTCCGGAGACCGCGCGCACGCCCACGCCCATGACGACGCTCACCTGCGCGCTCTTGATCTTCTGCTCCTCGAGCGAGACGGCGGTGGTGGTCGTCTTCTCGACGTACACCTCGGCGAAGTCGGCCCCCCGGGCCATGGCCAGGCCGAGCAGGCGCTCGATGGTGCGCAGCTCCAGAAGTGGCGGCGCAGACGTCTTCAGCAGCGAACCAGCAGGCGAGGGAGCAGGCATCGAGTCTCCAGGGGACAGGCCACTCTTAACGGCGCGCGCGCGTGCTGCAAGCGCAAGCCGCGCGCATCGTCCGCCCGGAGCTTTGGCTGCTAGGGCCGGATGGCGACCTTCATCACCCCGTCGCGCTGGTTGGCGAAGAGGTCATAGGCCTCCTGGAGCTGGTCGAGCTTGAAGCTGTGGGTGACCAGCTCGCGGAACGGAAAGCGCTTCGCCCGCACCACGCTCATCAGGCGCCGCATCCGCTCTTTGCCACCAGGACAGAGCGTGGTGACCACCGTCTGGTCCGCGAGTCCCGCAGCGATCGCATCGAGCGGCATGGTCAGGTGCCCGGAGTAGACGCCCAGGCTCGACACCGTTCCGCCCGGCCGCACCGAGCGCAGCGCGTTCTCGAACGTCTCCTGCTTGCCCAGCGCTTCGATCGCCACGTCCACGCCGCCGCCGGTGAGCTTGCGGATCTCGGCCACCACGTCCTGCTGCTTGGGGTCGAGCACCACGTCCGCGCCCATCCGCTTGGCCATCGCCTGGCGCTTGGGCACGCTCTCCACGCCAATCACCAGCGACGCGCCCGAGAGCCGCGCGCCCGCGGAGGCGCAGAGCCCAATCGGCCCCTGCGCGAACACCGCCACCGAGTCGCCGATGGTCACGTCGCCGCGCTCGGCCGCCGAGAAGCCCGTGGACATGATGTCCGGGCAGAGCAGCACCTCCTCGTCCTCGAGGCCGTCGGGCACCTTGGCGAGGTTGGCCTGCGCGTTGGGCACGAGCACGTACTCGGCCTGGCAGCCGTTGATGGTGTTGCCGAAGCGCCAGCCGCCCAGCGCCTCGAAGCCGTCGCCGCCGTGGCCGCACTGCGCGCCGTCTCCGCAGAGGCACGCCCGGCACTGCCCGCACGGCGTGATCGCCCCGACGATCACCCGGTCGCCCTTCTGGTAGCCGGTCACGCCAGGTCCGAGCGCTTCCACGCGTCCCACCGGCTCGTGGCCCACGGTGAGGCCGGGCTTTACCGGGTACTCGCCCTTGAGGATGTGCACGTCGGTGCCGCAGATCGTCGTCAGCGTGACGCGGATGAGCGCCTCGCCAGGACCTGGCTCGGGCCGCTCCACGTCGCGCAGCTCGATCTTGTTCTTCCCCACGAAAACGGCGGCTCGCATCTTGGCCATGGCGAACTCCTTCGATGCGAAGAAGCTGTGCAGTGGCCATGCCGGCGCAACGAATGTCCGCTGGGCCGCTTGGTGTCCCGGCGAGCGCGCATGAAATTGCCCGAGCCGCGTGTTCCTGCATCAGGGGCGCGAGATGGAGCTGCTCGGACTGCCGGTCTACGACGACGAAGCCCGCCGCATGGGCCGGGTGGTGGCCGCGCGTGCGCACGAAATCGTGGTGCAGAGCCGCTGGCCGCGCCGGCGCGTCTTCGAGATCGACGTGAAGCAGATCCAGGCCGCCGTGGCCGACGCCATCTACCTCTCACTGCCGGTGATGGACTACCCGGCGCGACGCGTGGCCGGGTTGATGCATCGCCGACGATCATGAACATCCTCATCGCCTACGGCTCGAAGCTCGGCGGCACCGAGGGCCTCGCGGAGATGCTCGGCGAGGCCTTGCGCCGCGAGGGGTTCCACGTCGACATCGCCGAAGCCCGCCGCGCTCCGGACCCGCGCAAGTTCAGCGCCGTGCTCGTCGGCGGTGCGCTCTATGCGTCGCGCTGGCACAAGCACGCCGCGCGGTTCGTCATCACGCACGCCAAGGCGCTGCGCGAGCGCGAGGTCTGGTTCTTCTCCAGCGGTCCGCTCGATGACTCCGCGCGTGAGCGCGAGCTGCCGCCCGTGCGCCAGGTGCACCGGCTCATGGAGCTGGTGGGCGCGAACGGGCACGCGACGTTTGGCGGCCGACTCGAGCCGAACGCAAAGGGCTTCCTCGCCTCGAACATGGCCAAGACGCGCGCCGGCGACTGGCGCGATCCGGCGCAGATCGAGCGCTGGGCCGCAGAGGTCGCTCACGAGGTGAACGCGAGCGCCGCCATGCCCCACCCGCCGCGCCAGATCCCGCCCGAGCAGAGGCTGCCCGCGGGGCTCATCGGCTCGTGCCTCTTCGCCGGCGCGACCGCGCTCCTGGGCGGCCTGGTGCTCGTGGCAAGCCCGAGCGGCGCGCTCGTGCACATGACCGTCTCGGCGCTGCAGCACTCGCCGTTCTCGAGCTTCCTCGTGCCGGGCCTGCTGCTCGCGGGCGTCGTGGGCGGCTCCAATCTCTGGGCGGCGATCGCGCACCTGCGGCGGAGCGACTTCGCGGGGCTGCTCTCGTTCGTGAGCGGCTCGGCGCTGACGGTGTGGATCGTGGTGGAGATGCTCATGCTGCGCACGGTGCACCCGTTCCAGCTCGTCTACCTGGCGCTTGGGCTGGCCATCGCCGCGCGCTCGTGGCGCGATGTCGCCGCGCTCAGGGGCGTGTTCGCGCCGCCGGCGCCGGCCCGCTGAAGCGCGTGGCGATCGCGGCTACACTGCGCCCCATGTGCGGACGCTACGTGGTGAAGCACTCCAAGGGCGACATGCAGCGCGTGTTTCCCCAGTTCCAATTTCCTGAAGTCGAAGAGCGCCTCGACGTGCGACCGACGACGCAGGTGCTGGTGGCCACCGCCGCGCCCGGCTCGATCGAGCTCATGCGCTGGGGGCTCTTGCCGCCCTGGGCGCCCGACGTGAAGGCCAAGATCGCGCCCATCAACGCGATGAGCGAGACCATTCAGCAGAAGCGCATGTTCAAGAAGCTCTTCGAGAAGCGGCGCTGCGTGTTCTTCGCCAGCGGCTTCTACGAGTGGCGCGCGGTGGCGGGGCAAAAGAAGAAGCAGCGCAACCTGATCACCGTCGGCGAGGGCGAGCCCATCGCGTTCGCCGGGCTGTGGGACATCTGGCATCCCAAAGAAGAGGCGCTCAAGAGCTGCACGATCCTGACGACCGGCGCCAACGAGCTCGTCTCGACCATCCACAACCGCATGCCGGTGATCCTCGACGCGAAGGGCGTCGAGGCGTGGCTCGATCCCAACGCGTCGCTCGACGCGCTGCAGGCGATGACCGTCGCGCGCTCGCCCGATGGGATGAAGGTGCGGCCGGTCGAGGAGCCGCCTCCGCCGCCGAAGCGCGAGCAAGAAGCGGAAGAAGCCGAGGACGCGCCCGAGTCGGACGAAGAGGCCGACGCTTAGTTCACGCGACCACGTCCCGCGACTGGGCTGACTCGTCGAGACTAGGCCGACGGCACCTGTCGATACACCACGCCACGGCAACGCCGCGTGAACTCCTGCAGCCGGTTGATCACCGTGCGCCGGGTGACGTCGAGCGTGACCGCGATCTCGGCCTGCTCCAGCCCATCCACGTGGTACAGCAGCGCCGTCGCGTGCAGCTTCTCCGGCGTGCCCGCGAGCAGCTTCTGCACCAGCTCGCGATCCTCCACGCGCGCGTCGGTGCCGCGCTCGGTCGCCGCGTGCTCCGGATCCAGCTCGGCCGTCTCGCCGTGCAGGACGCGCTTCCGCAGCGCATCCAGGCACAAGTTGGTCGACACGCGGTACATCCACATCAGCGCCTCGTCGTCGGTGCGGGCCTGGTCGAGGTGCGTGAAGACGCGCACGAACACCTCCTGGCACACGTCCTCGGCGAGCGCGCGCTCGCGCAGCAGCCGCCGGCAGCGGGCCAGGATCAGCGGACCGAAGCGCCGGTACTGGAGCGCGATCCGATCGCCATGGGCCTGAGCGGCAGCGGGCTTTGCGACAGTCTTCAGAGCGGCAGGCGACATGGTCTCTCCATCGAGCTGAGGCCCGGTGCGGGCCGTGATGGAGGCTTTGTCGCATCCACGCGGCGGGATCTTCGCGGGTGGCGCAGCGCGCGCACTCTTTGGCGCACCTTGCGCAATGCATTGCCGCTTTGGCGCGGTTTGCACATAGACCTGGCGCACTTGGCGAATGGCTCTTCCACCCCGGCTGCGAACGGGCGCCCCCGGTCGAAGCCAGAAGCTCCAGGCTCTTGGCGCGGATAGCCAGCGTGACGGGCCGTGAACCCCCTGCTACGCTCCGATCGTGGAATCGCCGAACCCCACCCGCTACTCGCGCGTCTCGACCTGGCGCCTGGCGCTGCTGCTGGCGCCCTTTGCCTTCCTGGGCGGGATGGTGGCCGACCGGGCCGTGGTGCACGCGGAGAAGGCCCCGCCGCCCACCGCCGGCGCCTACAAGCAGCTCGATCTCTTCGCGCGGGTGCTCTCGTACGTGGAGAACAACTACGTCGAGCCGGTGGACGACACCCAGCTCATCTACGGCGCCATCAAGGGGATGATGGACACGCTCGATCCCCACACGCTCTTCATGCCTCCGGACATGTTCAAGGACATGAAGATCGACACCTCGGGCGAGTACGGCGGCCTGGGCATCGAGGTGGCGGAGAAGAACGAGGTGCTCACCGTCGTCACGCCGCTCGACGACACCCCGGCCTCGCGCGCGGGCATCAAGCCCGGCGACCAGATCCTCAAGATCGACGGGGACGGCACCCGCGAGATGGGCCTCGCCGGCTCCATCAAGAAAATGAAGGGCCCGCCCGGCTCACGCTGCTCGCTCCAGGTGATGCGCGACGGCTTCAAGGAGCCGCGCGACTTCATCATCCTGCGCGAGCGCATCCGCATCGTGAGCGTGGACTCACGGCTGGTCGACGGCTACGGCTACGTGAAGATCAAGAACTTCCAGGACCGCACCGACCGCTACCTGAAGAACGCCCTCGATGACCTGCGCGAGAAGAACCACGGCGAGCTCAAGGGCCTGGTGCTCGACCTGCGCAACAACCCGGGCGGCCTGCTCGACCAGGCGGTACGCGTGGCGGATCGCTTCCTGCCCGGCGGCCAGCTCATCGTCAGCACCCGCGGCCGCGGCGGAAAGCACATGGAGGAAGAGCGCAGCCACGACCGCGACACCGAGCCGAACTATCCGCTCGTGGTGCTCGTGAACGGCGGCTCGGCGAGCGCCAGCGAGATCGTGGCCGGCGCGCTCCAGGACAACGGCCGCGGCGTCATCCTGGGCACCCAGACGTTCGGCAAGGGCAGCGTCCAGACCATCATCGAGCTCGAGGACGGAAGCGGCCTCAAGCTCACCATCGCGCGCTACTACACGCCCAAGGGCCGCAGCATCCAGGAGCTGGGCATCACCCCCGATGTGGTGGTGAAGGAGCCCGCAGGCGATGATGCGGGGCCGCGCGAGGTGGATCTCAAGCGGCACTTCAAGCACGAGGCCGACGGCGCCGAGGTCGCGAGCGCAGCGCAGAAGGTTCCCGTCAACGGTTCGTCGTCGACGGCGCAGGGCAAGCCGGGTAGCACCGACCCCACCAAGGTAGAAGACGTCCAGCTCAAGGCAGCAATCGACTACTTGAAAGCATGGCCACCCACCACGGCTTCCAGCTCCCGGGCCGCTCCGCACTGAGCCGCCCGATCGTTGTCCTCCCCGCCTCGCCGTCGCGCCGCCTCCGGGTGGCGCTCGCGGCGGGGCTCTGCGCGCTCCTGTTCGCCGCGCCCGCCCAGGCGAAGAAGAAGCACAGCGAGCCCGAGCCCGCGCCTGCGCCAGCGACGACGGCCAGCACGCCGCCGCCGCCGAGCAGCACCTCGTCGTCGAGCTCCAGCTCGTCGTCGAGCGAGGAGTCCGAGTCCAGCGGCCCCGCGCTCACCATCGTGGGCCTGGCGCTCGACGCCCAGGGCACGCAGGCCGCGGCGCTCGCGCAGTACCTGGCCGAGCAGGCCGCGCACCGCGCTGGCAAGCAGAGCGTGCTCACCTTGGAGGCCGCGCTGGATCCCGACGGCGCCAAGGCCCGCGAGAAGGCCGCGCACGACGGCGACCGCGCGCTCAACGCCGCCAAGAAGGCCTACTTCAACGACCTCGACCTCGACACCTCGGGCGCGCTCTGTGACAAGGCCGTTCAGAACTACCTGAAGAGCGATTTGCCCGCGCACTTCAACCGCCTCGTCGAGGCGATGGAGATGAAGATCGCCTGCTTCGCCGCCGATCCGAAGCAGAGCGACAAGGTCCGCGCGGAGCTGGGACAGCTCCTCCCCATCGACCCGCGCACCGAGCTCTCGCCGAACCTCTTCAACCCCGACGTCATCAAGCTCGCCGAGGGGATCCGCTCCACCCTGCGCGATGCCTCCAACCTCACCCTGCAGGTGAAGACCGGCACCGTGTCCGCGCGCGTGTTCGTGGACGGCTCGTTCCGCGGCATCAGCCCCACCACGGTGAAGAACCTCGCGCCGGGCTCGCACCTGGTGACGGTGGTGGCGCCCGGCTTCGAGCGGCTGCAGCAGAAGGTGAACCCCAGCTCGGATCCGGTGCTCGACGCCAAGCTCAACCCCGTCGGCGACGCGGCCGCGCTCGGCCCCAAGCTCGACGCGGTGAAGAAGACCTACCGCTCGGACCAGCTGCAGAAGTCGCTGGCCGCGCTGGGCAGCGCGCTCAAGGCCGAGCAGGTGCTGCTCATGGCCTCCGGCGCCGGCCCCACGCCGGGCAGCCGCGAGGTCTCGGCGGTGCGCGTGACGGTCACGCCGGCCGCGCTCTCCACCGACCTCGACGCGCCCTTGCCGAGCGACGCCGCCAAGGCCGCCCAGGCCATCGACGCGCTCGCCACCCAGGCCTGCACCAGCGAGCACCTGCTCAAGGGCCACCGCGCGCCCGTGGACGGCAGCGAGGGCGGCAGCGGTGGCGGCGGCGGGATGCGCTACGCCGGCTACGGCCTCATCGGCGGCGGCGCCGTGGCCGCAGGCGTGGGCACCTACTTCGGCCTCACCGCCAAGAGCCAGGAGAGCAACTTCAAGACCCTGCCCCAGACCAGCCCCAGCGCCGGCTCGGTGGCCAACTCCGGCAAGACCGACGCGCTCATCGCCAACGTGGCCTTCGGCACCGCCGTGGTCGCTGCCGGCGTGGGCGTGGCGCTCGCGGTGATGGGCGGCGGTCACAGCAGCCCCGACGCCAGCGTCGAGGAGGCGTCGGCGCCTGCGAAGCCCGCGGAGAAGCCCGTCGCAACGAAGCCCGCGGACAAGCCCGCATCCAAGCCCGCCGACTCCAGGCCGGCCTCCGCCAGCAAGCCCGCGTCGTCGACGGCGACGGCTTCGAAGCCCGCAGACACCAAGCCTGCCGAGAGCAAGCCCGCGTCGTCGAGCAGCTCCAAGCCCGCGGATGCCAAGCCGGCCGACACGGCCAAGCCGGCCTCGTCGTCGAAGCCGGCGGAGACCAAGCCCGCCGAGGCGGAGAAGCCCAAGCCTGAGCCGGCGCCCGACGCTGGCGCGCCCGCCACCACCACCAAGCCCCCCGCCAGCCTCGGCGACGACATCAAGGACTGATCATGCGCGCGCTCCCGATGGCATTGCGCCTCCTGCTCTCCACCCTGCTCCTCGCGGGGTGCTCGGTGAGCTTCGACCCCGCGGGCCAGCCCTGTGACGCCCAGGGCCGCTGCCTCGTGGGCTACACCTGCGACGCCACCAAGCACTGCGTCGCCGGCGACGGCGGCCACCCGAGCACCACCACCGGGTCGGGCTCCACCAGTGCGGGCAGCGTGACGGGCTCGTCCGGCACGTCGGGCTCGACCACGGGCACCACCGCCACCCACGGCACGGGCTCGACCTCGGGCACCACCGCGACCACGGCCACCACCTCGGGCACGACGGGCGGCAGCTCCGGCACCACCGGGGCCACGAGCTGCGCCGAGCAGGTGTGTCCGGCGACCCAGCGGTGCGTGATGACCAATGGCGTGCCGAGCTGCACCAGCCGCACCGATCCGGGCGCCACCTGCACCAGCGGGCTCGCCTGTGGCAACGGCTTCTGCCTGCGCCCACCGGGCGTGAACGAGGGCATCTGCGCCAACTCCTGCGATGCGGGCTGCGGAGCGGGCTTTGTGTGCACGCCGTTGGTGGGCGAGCGCGGCAACACCTTCTCCGCCTGCCTGGACTCGCCGGCGCCGACGACGTGCTCGGGTGGCGCGTCGTGTGGCAACGGCCTTTCCTGCCTGCCATTCGACGTCAGCCCGGCGACGCACACCGGGTTCGCGACGGAGCTCCCGCTGCTCTTCTGCGACACGCCGATCCCCGCCGGAACACCCTCCAACTTCGCCTGCAGCCAGCCGTCCGAGTGCGCCAGCGGCCTGTGTGCGGACAACGGGAGCAATACCAACGGCACCTGCCTCGACACCTGCGTGAGCGACAACGACTGCATCAACGGCGACAGCTGCCGGGTCGCTGCCCAGATCGATCACAGCCGCAACCTTCTGGCATGCGTTCCGGGGATCACCGCCTGTCAAACGGGGTGCACCTCCTGCGGTGCCGACGCCTACACCTGCGAGGCCACGCTCAACTTCTGCGCGCTGCCTTGCCTCACCGGCGACGACGAGGAGTGCGGCCCGGGGCGCAGCTGCCTGCAGAACAGCTTCGGCAACTACTGCTCCGTCAGCGGGAACAACCCCTGTCCCTGATCCGGCAACGGATCGCGGTTCACGGATCACGGTCGCGGATCACCAAGCACGTCGCGGCCTCTTGGAAACGCGCGCTCCTCTCGCGGCCGGGCGCTCTGCCGGCCGTTTGACACGACTTTCTGCCCTTGGCTAGGGTCGTGCGGCCTGTTCTGCACCCGTCCGAGTGGTTCGGCGGGGGGGAAGTCAAAAACGAACGGGTTATCCCGCGCGCCCCGCCCGAGCGAGGCGCCAGCGGTCGGCTCGCGTCGGCCGCGCAGCAAGGAGCAGTGCATGGCAAGCGGACGAGTGAAGTGGTTCAACGACGCCAAGGGCTATGGCTTCATCGAGCAGGAAGGTGGCGAGGATGTCTTCGTCCACTTCAGCGCGATCAAGCAGGACGGCTTCAAGAGCCTGGCCGAGGGTCAGCAGGTGGAGTTCGACATCGTGCAGGGCCCCAAGGGTCTGCAGGCGGCGAACGTCACGAAGGTGGGCTAGAGCCCTCGAGCTGGCGTCCGTCTTGCCAGCCTTCGCCCCGGTTTCCCAAAGAGGGAGCCGGGGCGCTGTGTTTCTGGAGCCGCGCGCTGCGTCCGCGCGCCCGCGCCGAGCGACCGGGCGGCGATCGCCAAACCCCGCGCGAAAACTGGACGGGCCTGTAGCAGCCCGTAGCATTCCTCCCTGGCCGGGTCCTTGCTCCTGGCTGCATCAGGCGGACGGCGGACGTCCCCGCGGGAGGCAACGGGCACCATGGGCAACGGCAAGCGCAGCGACGCAGTGGGCGTGGTGATGGGCGGCTGGGGCGAGGAGCGGGAAATCTCGCTCCGCACGGGCGAGGCGGTGGCGCAGGGGCTCGAGGGCCGCGGATACGCCGTCCAGCGCGTAGTTGCGGGCGAAGGCGTGGCGCTGGACCAGGCGCTGCGCGCGTCGCGGATCGAGAAGGCGTTCCTGGCGCTGCACGGCCGTACCGGCGAGGACGGCTCGGTGCAGGGGCTCTGCGAGATCCTGGGGATTCCGTACACCGGCTCGGGCGTGCTGGCGTCGGCGCTGGCCATGGACAAGCCCATGGCCAAGAAGCTGCTCCGCTACCACAACCTTCCCACGCCCTGGGGCTACGTGACCGAGGCCGCGGATCTCCCGCGCGTGGACGCACTCCACGGCGATCTGGGCTTTCCCTGCATCGTGAAGCCGGCGTGCTCGGGCAGCTCCTATGGGCTCACGCTGGTGAAGAGCGCCGCGGACCTCAAGCCGGCGATGGAGAAGGCGCAGGCGTTCGGCGGCCGGGCGCTGGTGGAGCGCTACGTGCCGGGCAAGGAGATCACCGTGGCCGTCCTCGACGGCGAGGTGCTCGGGACGTGCGAGATCGTCCCGCCGGGCGAGCTCTACGGCACCGACGGCAAGTACCAGGGCGGCAGCCAGTACCACACGCCGGCGCGGCTCTCGAAGACGCGGCTGGCGAACGTGGAGGCGCTGGCGCTCGCGGCGCACCAGGCGCTGGGTTGTCGCGGGCTCTCGCGCATCGACATCATCGCCAGCGAGCTGGAGAACGACTTCATCCTCGAGGTGAACACGCTCCCGGGCATGACCGCGACGTCGCTGGCGCCGAAGATCGCCGCCTCGCGCGGGATGAGCTTCGCGGATCTGTGCGAGCGCATCCTGGCCTCGGCCGCGCTGGATCGGACGGTCTCCGTGCCGCCGCCGGCCCTTCGCGTCGCCGGCTAGAACCCACTGCGCTCCCTTCCCCGCGTAAGACGGGGAAGGGTCGGGGATGGGGTTTCGGACACTTGCGGGCCCGATTTGAGCCCGTTCGATTCACCTCGCTAAGCTTGAGGGCATGATCACTGCCCTCCTGACCACCACGCTGCTCGCGGCTGGCGCGCACCCGATCGCGGCCGTCGCCGACGTTCCGAAGAACCTGGAGCTCGACGTGGGCGCCCAGAAGGTGCTCGACGTGCAAGCCATCGCGCGCGTGGCCGTGGGCGATCCCAACATCGCCGACGTGAAGCCGCTGGGCAGCCACCAGCTCCTCATCGTGGGCAAGACCGAGGGGCGGACGACGCTGCTGGTGTGGTCGAGCGCAGGGAAGGGCGCGATGTACAAGCTCGACCTGCGCGTCTCCAAGGAGACCAACGAGGCCCTCGAGAAGGCCCTCCGCGACGCGCTCCCCGCCGAGGATTTCAAGGTCACCGAGCTCAACGGCCGGCGCGTCGTCGAGGGCCACGTGCTCAGCGTCGAGGACATGGACAAGCTGAAGAAGCTCGTCGACGGCGAGCCCAACGTGGTGCTCCTGGTGGACCTTGATCGCACCGCACAGTCGCACGTCATCAACCGCATCAATGCCGAGTTCGCGCGCCAGGGCCTCAAGAACGCCAAGGCCGAGCTGGTGGGCTCGCGCATCTTCCTCACCGGCCACGTCGAGGACGAGGGCGACGCGCAGAAGGCCCAGCTCATCGCCGAGAGCATCTACGGCGCGTCCGTGCAGCGGATGCCGTAGTCGATCCGCCTCCGGCAGCGCCCAGGAACGAGGTTTGCGAGATACTCCACCGCACGTCCGCGGGGAGCTTCTCGTATGCGCCTTCACCACGTCGTTTCGCTGCTCTGCGCGGTCCTCGCGCTCGGCGCCGGTTGTACCTGCGGCAAGCCGCCCACGCCGAGCGGTCCCGTTGACGCAGGCGGCGCCGCGCCCGCCCACCCGCCGGTGACGCTCGCGCCGCTGCCCGAGGCGCCCAAGATCCAGGTCGAGCCCGAGGCCGTGCCCGGCGCCAACGGCGAGCTGGCGGTGGTGAACGCGCGGCCGACCGGCGACTTCGAGGGCGCGCTGCACCCCACGATCACCTTCTCCAAGCCCATCGTGGCCCTGGGCAGCGTGGACGACGAGAAGAAGATCGCCGCGCCCGCCAACATCGAGCCGCACCTCGAGGGCACCTGGCGCTGGCTGGGATCGGCGTCGGTGGAGTTCGAGCCCGCGGGCCAGGTGCCCTACGCGACCGAGTTCAAGGTCACCGTGCCCTCGGGCATCACCGCGCTCGACGGCACCGTGCTCAAGGAGCCGTACACGTACACCTTCAACACTCCGCGGCCCGACGTGCAGGACGTGACGCCCTTCGCCGGCGACGCGTGGATCACCCCGGATCAGCAGTTCACGATTCTGCTTAACCAACCGGTTAACGATCTGCTCGCGCACCTCAAGGTCACCGCGGACGGCACGCCCGCGAAGATGGTGATCACCAAGACCGTGGACATCGCCGAGGAGCGTCGGGCCGAGGAGAAGGGCCGCCGCTATCCGCGCCAGCCGCTCGGTGAAGAGAGCTTCCGCAATCGCCAGACGCGCTACGAGCTCAAGCCCGCTGCGCCACTGCCCACGAACGCCAACGTGGAGCTCAGCCTCGACACTGGGCTGCGCGGCGCCGATGGTCCGCTCACGCTTCCGCAGCCGTACTCGGTGAAGTTCAAGACCTACGGACCCATGAAGTTCCTCGCGGCCACGGCCTGCTACGGCACCACCGGCTGCTCGTACGGCCCGGTGATCCTCAAGGTCACCAACCAGGCCGACACAGAGTCGCTCAAGGCGCACCTCCGCGTGGAGCCCAAGGTGGACATCGACTGGGACCACGTGGACAGCACCTTCAACCGCTGGCGGGAGGGCGGGCAGTACGTGGGCCTGCCTGGAAATTGGAAGCCCGGACAGACCTACACGCTGGCCATCGCCGCTGGGGCGCTCGACGTCTTCAAGCAGCCCGCGCTCGCGTTCAAGGCGCAGGTGCGCATGAACGACGTCGACCCGGAGCTCTCCACGGGCGCGGAGCAGGCGCTGCTCGAGGCCAAGGGCGACGGCGCGCTGCCGCTCTACAGCGTGAACATCGACCACGCCGACACGCGCGTGTGGGCCCTGGGCGCGCCGCTCGCCGCACAGCTCCTCGCCAGCGATGGCTTCTGGAACTTCGACGCCACCGTGGCCAAGGCCTTCGGCGGCGACCTCGAGGCAGCGCACCACGTGGACCAGAAGCTCGACCTCGCCCACACCAAGAACCAGGCGCTGTGGACGCCGCTCAAGATCCGCGAGTGGCTCGGCGAAGGTCAGAGCAACCTGTTCCTGGTGCGCGTGGACTCCGACGAGCTTCCGCCGAACCACCGCGCTCACTACGTGATGGGCCAGATCACCGACCTCGCGGTGCACGCCAAGCTGGGCGCGGCGCAGAGCCTGGTGTGGGTGACCTCGCTGTCGACCGGCAAGCCCGTGGGCGGCGCGACCGTGACCGTGCTCGATCGCGGGGGCAGGAGCGTGTGGACCGGCCAGTCCGACGCCGATGGCCTCTGCGACGTGCCCGGCCTGGAGCAGATCATTCCGCATGGCAAGGCGCGCCGCTTCTACGACGAGGCGCCGTTCGCCGTGGTCACCGCGCAGAAGGACGGCGACCTCGGCCTCACCGCCAGCGGCTGGGAGGGCAGCGCCAACCCGTACAGCTTCGGGGTCACGCCGGCCTGGGAGACCTCCACGCCGGTGACGCTCGCGCAGGCGTTCACCGACCGCGGCATCTACCGTCCCGGCGAGGCCGTGGAGCTCAAGGGCTTCTTCCGCGACCGTGTGCCCGGCGCGATCAGGAACGTGGGTATTAACCTTCCTGTTCACATCGTCATCACCAACCCCAAGGGCCAGAAGGTCTCCGAGCAGGACGTGAAGACCACGGCCTTCGGCGGCTTCTCGGGCCACGCGGAGCTCGGCAAGGACGCGCCGCTTGGCACGTATGAAGTGGTGGCGACGTCAGCGCGCAAGGACGCGCCGCTGTCGGTGACGACGAGCTTCCGCGTGGAGGAGTACCGCGCGCCGCAGTTCCAGGTGGACGTGAGCTCGCCGAAGCCGGAGGTCATCGCCGGCGAGCCGCTCGGCGCCACGGTGCTCTCGCGCTACCTCTTCGGCGGCGCCATGGCCGGCGCCCACGTGCGCTGGACCGCCGTGCGCGCGACGACGGAGTTCGAGCCGCCCAACAACCCGGGCTTCGTGTTCGGGCCGCACGCCTGGTGGTGGAACGACGATCAGCCGCAGCCCTCGAGCGATGTGGCCGGCGGCGGCGAAGCCGACTCCGACGCGCAGGGAAATCTCGCGATCGACCTCGGCAAGGCGGAGGCGCCGGGCAACAAGACCTACGTGTACACCGTCGAGGCCGAGACGACCGACGTGAACCGCCAGCGCCTCGCGAATCGCACGACGATCACCGTGCATCCGGCGGCCGTCTATCCCGGCCTGAGCTCGGGCGAGGGCTTCGGCGAGGTGAACAAGCCCCTGAAGATCGAAGTTGTCGCGGTGGATCCCGCGGGCGCGCGCACCAGCGGACAAAAGATCTCGGTGGAGGTGAAGCGCCGCGAGTGGAAGTCCATCAAGAAGAAGGGCGTAGGCGGAGAGTGGTTCACGGAGAGTGAACCCGTGGAGACCGACGCCGCCAAGTGCGACGTGAGCACGCAGACCACGCCCGTGGACTGCACCTTCACCCCGCAGCAGCCCGGACTCTACCTGCTCGAGGCCACCGCGACCGATTCCGCCGGACGCAGCGCGACGACGCGGAGCTCGGTGTACGCCATCGGCTCGGGCTGGGTGAGCTGGCAGCGCGGCGACACCGATCGCATCGACCTCGTGGCCGACAAGGCCAAGTACGACGTCGGCGACGTGGCCCACGTGCTGGTGAAGAGCCCGTATCCCGAGGCCGACGCGATCTTGACGACCGAGCGTGAGGGCGTGCTCACCCGCAAGCGCGTGCACCTCAGCGGCGCAGCCACCGCGCTCGATGTGCCCATCGACGAGAAGATGGTGCCCAACGTGTTCGTGGGCCTGGTGCTCGTCCGCGGCCGCGTGCCCACGGCGGATGGCGTGGAGACCGGCTCCGATCCCGGCCGGCCTGCTTCACGTTTTGGTTACATCGAACTGCCAGTGGAGAAGAAGACCAAGCGGCTCGCGGTGGAGATCACCCCTGACAAACCCGAGACCAAGCCGCGCGACACCGTTAACGTTTCCGTTAAGGTCACGGACTCGAAGGGCAAGCCGGTACACGGCGAGGTTGCGCTCTGGGCCGTCGACGAAGGCGTGCTCCGCCTGACCAACTACCAGGCGCCGGATCCCGTGGAGGCGCTGCACAAGCCGCGCGGACTCTCGGTGCGCATCGCCGAGCCGTTGATCCACCTGGTCGAGAAGCAGCTCTATGGTGAGAAGGGCGAAGCAGGTG
This sequence comes from Deltaproteobacteria bacterium, assembly GCA_018266075.1. Lineage (GTDB taxonomy): Bacteria > Myxococcota > Myxococcia > Myxococcales > SZAS-1 > SZAS-1. The sequence goes on from JAFEBB010000054.1 coordinate 29,454, forward strand.
GCGGCGGCGGCGACGATGCCACCGGCTCGGGTTTCCGCTCGCAGTTCAAGACCACGGTGCTCTTCGCGCCCGCGCTGGAGACCGATGCGAATGGCGTCGCGCACACCAGCTTCCAGCTCCCTGACAACCTCACCACCTATCGCCTGATGGCCGTGGCGATCGATGACGGCGATCGCGGCGGGTTCGGCAACAGCAAGGTCGTGGTCTCCAAGAAGCTCATGGCGCTGCCAGCACTGCCGCGGCTCGCGCGCGCGGGCGATGAGTTCGAGGCGGGCGTGGTCGTTCACGCGCACGGCAGCGACGTCGCCGAAGCGACCGTGACCGCCCAGGCCGAGGGCGTGACGCTGCAGGAGCCGACGTCGCGGACCGTCGCGCTCGGCGATGGCAAGGGACATGAAGTGCGCTTCAAGTTCAAGGCCGAGAAGCCTGGAACCGCGACGCTGCGCTTCAAGGTCACGGGCGGCGGCGACAGCGATGGCGTGGAGCAGAAGATTCCCATTCAGCTTCCGACCGAGCTCGAGGCCGTCGCGACGTACGGCGATACGAAGGATCAGCGCGTGGAAGGCCTCGTGCCGCCGGGTGGCGTGCGCACCGACGTGGGCGGGCTCGACGTCACGCTGAGCTCGACGATCCTCGGCGGCTTCAACGAGGGCATGCGCCAACTCGTGGAGTATCCGTACGGCTGCGTGGAGCAGATGTCGTCGCGGCTGATCCCCTTCGTCGCGCTGCGCGAGATCTACGGAAAATTTGGCGGCACCTGGCCCGTCACCGACGTGGATCGCAAGGCGCAGAAGGATCACGAACAGTGGCTCGCGCTCTGGCTCGGCGACGATTCGCTGGAGATGTTCGGTCTCTCGGATCCCGACGAGGTGGTGAAGCTCACGCTCGGCAAGATTGCGCGCATGCAGAACCACGACGGCGGCTTCCGCTACTGGGAGGGTGAGGGCTGCTCGAGCGACTATGCGAGCTCGTATGCCGTGCTCGCCCTCGCGCGCGCGAAGGACGTGGGCTATCCCGTCGACGCGTCGTCGATTTCGGCGGGACAGAAGTTCCTGCAGCGGGTGGCGCGGGGCGAGCCGAACCGCTGCTACCCGTTCCCCGCGCCGCCGGATCCGGCCGAGCGCGCGTTCGCGCTGTACACGCTCGCGCGCACCGGCAATCCGCAGCCGAGCTCGTACGCGGATCTCTACGCGAACCGGAAGGACCTGCCGCTCTTCGCGCAGGCCATGCTCGCCGACGCGATGTTCATCGGTAAGGGCGATCGCACGCAGGCCAAGCAGCTCCTGAGCGAGCTCATGAACCGCGCGCAAGAGACGCCGCGCGAGGTGCACTTCGAGGAGATCAACGCGCGCAGCTACGCGGCCATGTGGTCGAGCGACACGCGCACCACGGCGATCATCCTCCAGACGCTCACCGACCTCGCGCCGGATCACCCGTACGTCGCCAAGATCGGGAACTATCTCACCAAGGTTCGCCAGGGCACCGGCCAGTTCCGCAACACGCAAGAGGCCGCGTTCTCGCTCATGGCGCTCACCGAGGTGGTGCGCACCAAGGAGAAGGACGTGCCCGACTACACCGCGCACGTGAAGCTCGGCGCCAAGGAGTTGCTCACCGCGAGCTTCAAGGGTCGCACCACGACGGTGCAGACGCAGAAGGTGCCCATCACCGCGCTCGGTGCTGCGGAGGCGAAGCAGACCTTCACGTTCAGCAAGGACGGCCCGGGCGTCCTCTACTACGGCGCGCTCTTGCGCTACGCGCCCGCGCAGATGCCGCTCACGCCCATGGATCGCGGCATGGTGGTGCAGCGCTGGTACGAGCCCTACGCCGGGGGCGGCCAGTCGAAGAGCTTCTTCGCGGGCGATCTGGTGCGCGTGCGCGTGCGCGTGGCCACACCGCAGGAGCGTAACTACGTGGCCGTCGACGTGCCGCTGCCGGCGGGCCTGGAGATCGTGGACACCTCGCTCGCGTCGACCGCGAAGCTGCCCGACGACTCGAAGGATGAAGGTCGGAACGCCGGCTACCAGTACGACTCCGACGAGAACCAGGACAGCGACGACCCCGAGGTCGACGACACCTCGCCTGCGCGGCTCTGGGAAGGCCAGTTCTGGAGCCCGTTCAACTTCACGGAGAAGCACGACGACAGGCTCACGCTCTTCGCGGATCATTTGCCGCCGGGCGTGCACGTCTCGAGCTTCGTCGCGCGCGCCACGACGCCGGGCACCTTCCTCGACAAGCCCGCACACGCCGAGGAGATGTACACGCCCGAGGTGTTCGGACGCTCCGAGGGCGGCACGTTCCAGGTGATCGACGCGTCGACGGTGGCGCAGAAATAGATGCGCGCGCGGATCGAAAGAGCGGCCCTCGCGCTGGGCTTCGCGCCGGTCCTCGCGGCCGTGGCGTTCGTGGCCTGGCCGCTGCCGTCGAAGCTGCTCGATCGCGAGCGGCTGGTGTCGCTCCAGATCGCCGATCGCGAAGGCGGGACGCTGCGCGAGCTGCGCTCGCTCGACGATGGCCGCTCGGTCGCGCTCCCCGACGAGACCGTGCCGCCGCGGCTCGCGCAGGCCTTCATCGCCGCCGAGGATCATCGCTTCGGGCACCACCCCGGCGTGGACGTCCTCGGCATCGCGCGCGCGGCGGAGCAGGACCTTCGCGCAGGCCGCATCGTGAGCGGCGCGTCGACGATTCCCCAGCAGCTCGCGCGCATGCTCGTGCCGCGGCCGCGCACGCTCGCGGGCAAGGTGATGGAGGCGCTCTGGGCCATTCGGCTCACGCTGCACCTGCCGCGTGAGCGCGTGCTGCTCGAGTACGCGAACCGCGTGGCGCTGGGGGAGTCGACGTTCGGCGCCGAAGCAGCGTCGCAGCTCTACTTCGGCCGCAGCGCGCGCACCCTCTCGGCAGGCCAGGCGGCGCTGCTCGCGGGCCTGGCGTGCAACCCCGAGTCGCACGATCCCTATCGGCATCCCGAAGCGGCGAAGTCGCGCATGAAGCGGGTGCTCCAGCAGATGGCCGCGCTGGGCTTCTTGAATGCCGAGCAGCTCCGCGTGGCCGTGGATGCACCCGTGGACCTCGTGCCGCCCGAGCGCGCCTTCCGCTCGCCGCACTTTGTTAACGGTTTGGTTTCGTCGCTCCCGCGGCTTGGGCTGCACGAGGCGCGGCGCATCGACACCACGCTCGATCCCGCGCTCCAGGCCGATGTGGAGGATGCCGTGCACGCCACCGTGGCCGAGCTCGGTGGACACCAGGTGAGCGAGGCGGCGGCGATCGTGGTCGACAATGCCACTGGCGAGGTGCTGGCCTACGTCGGCTCGGCGGACTACCTCGACTGGGATCACGGCGGCGCCAACGACGGCGTGCGCGCGCTGCGGCAGCCGGGCAGCGCGCTCAAGCCCTTCGCGTACGGGCTCGCGCTCGCCAATGGCCACACCCCCGCCGAGGTCCTCGGCGACGTGGAGACGCACCTGGCCACGCCGACCGGCGACTACGTGCCGCGCAACTACGACCGGCGCGTGCACGGCCCGGTGCGCCTGCGCGCGGCATTACAAAACAGTTACAACGTGCCGGCGGTGCGCATCGCCGAGACGCTCGGCACCGATCGTGTGCTCCGGACGCTGCAGCGGGCGGGCTTCGAGTCGCTGGACCACGATCCCTCGTACTATGGCGTGGGGCTCGTGCTCGGCGACGGCGACGTGAGCCTCTGGGAGCTCGCGCGCGCCTATCGCGGGCTGGCCAATGGTGGCGTGGTGGGTCCGCTCGTGCCCGTGCGCCGCGCCGTGGACGCGTTCGGGCAACCGCTGCCCATCACGCCCGAGCTGACACCGCATCGCTTCTTGCCGGCGGATGCAACCAATCTGTTAACAGACATCCTCTCCGACGAGGCCGCGCGCGCGCCGGCCTTCGGCCTGGACAACGCGCTCCGGCTGCCGTTCCCCGTGGCCGCCAAGACCGGCACCAGCCGAGCCTACGTGGACAACTGGACCGCGGGCTTCACGCGCGAGCGCACCGTGGCCGTGTGGGTGGGCAACTTCGACGGCCGGCCGATGCGCGGCGTCTCCGGGATCACCGGCGCGGGTCCGCTCTTCAAGCGCGTGATGGTGCGCGCCATGCGCGGCGTCGACCCCAAGCCGCTGGTGAACCGCGAGCGACTCACGGAAGCGGAGATCTGCCCGCTCTCGGGAAAGCTCGCCGGCCCCGCGTGCCCTGGCCACTTCAAGGAGCGCTTCCTGCCCGGCACCGCGCCCAAAGAGACGTGCGGCATGCATCGGCTCTCCGGCGACGGCCAGGCCCAGCTCGACGTGGGCCCCGAGTTCTACGCCTGGGCCGAGGGAGAAGGTTTGAGCACAAACCCATCCGTCGGCGGCGCGTCGGGCGTGACGCTGCTCTCGCCGGTCGACGGCGACGAGTACCTCGCCGAGCCCGGGCTGCCCCAGGGCGCGCAGTCCATCCCCGTGCGCGCGCTGGTGGACGGCGCGGGCGCGCTGGTGCTCCGCGTGGACGGCGTCGAGCGGCCGTTTGCTCGCCCGTTCGTCACCCGGGTGGAGGCGAAGCCCGGGCCGCACACGCTGGAGCTCGTCCGCGACGGCGCGACCATCGCCACCGCCCACTACCGGGTGCGCGGCGGAGACCGGCTCGCGCTCGGGCCCCCGCAACGCTAGATTGCGCTGCTTTCTCTCGACGGAGTTCGCATGCTCGTGCTCAAGGGTTCCATGGTGGCGATGGCCACGCCGTTCAAGAACGGCGCGCTCGACGAGGCCGCGTTCGCCACGCACGCCAGGTTCCTCGTCGACAACGGCACCAGCGTGCTCGTGCCCATGGGCACCACCGGCGAGTCGGTGACCTGCAGCGACGCCGAGCAGGCGCGCGCGGTGCGCATCGCCGTGGAGAACAAGGGCCGGGCGATCGTCCTCGGCGGCGCGGGCAGCAACGACACCGCGCACGCCATCCACCTGGTGAAGGGGGTGCGCGACGCCGGCGCCGACGGCACGCTCGTGGTCACGCCGTACTACAACCGGCCCACGCAGGACGGCCTCGTCGCGCACTACAAGGCCATCGCCAAGGCGCACCCGGGCTTCCCCATCGTCGCCTACAACGTGCCCAGCCGCACCGGCGTCGACCTCCTGCCCGAGACCTGCGCGCGGCTCTGCGAGATCCCCGAGGTCGTCGGCTTGAAGGAAGCGACGGGCAACATGGCCCGCACGGTGGACATCTTCGAGAAGTGCGGCGATCGCCTGCAGCTCATCTCCGGCGACGACTTCACCATCGCGCCCTTCATCGCCTGCGGCGGCCTGGGGGTGATCAGCGTCTCCGCGAACATCGCGCCCCGCCAGGTGGCCGACCTCTGCGACGCCGCCCTGGCCGGCAAGCGCGAGGCCGCTCGCGATCTCCAGACGCGCCTCAACCCGCTGCACCGCGCGCTCTTCTCCGAGGCCAGCCCCACGCCGGTGAAGGCGGGGCTTTCGCTGATGGGCCGCTTCACCGACGAGATCCGCCTGCCGCTCCTGCCCATGACCGAGGGCCCGAAGGCCAAGCTGCGTGAGGCCATGAAGCAGCTGGGGATCCTCTAGGCGCTGCGCGAGCTGAACCGAACGGTTAAGGATGCGTCCATGAAGGACGTGACCATCTACACCACGACTTACTGCCCCTACTGCACGCGGGCCAAGAAGCTCCTCGCGCGCAAGGGGGTGGCCTTCAACGAGATCGACGTCACCGGCGACGACGCCATGCGCGCCAAGCTGGTGGAGATGAGCGACGGCATGAAGACCGTGCCCCAGATCTTCATCGGCGGCGCCCACGTGGGCGGCTTCGGCGACCTGGCCGAGCTCGAGGAAGAGGGCAAGCTCGACGCGATGCTTGCCGATTCGCAGAGCTGATCAGCCGAACCGCGCGGCCACCGACTCGATCCACGCAAACACCTGTTCCGGCGCCACCGCGAGCGGCACGGCGAAGAGCACCGCGACGCAGATGGCGACGGCGTCGTGCGCGCGTACCCATGGCCGCGAGAGCAGCGCGCTCTCCGCCAGCGCCGCCACCAGCGTGAGCTGGGCCGCGGTGAGCACCGCCGCCGCCACCGGAAAGCCGAGCCCCACCAGCGCCAACGCCTGGGCCAGCGCGGAGAAGCCCAGCAAGACGTCGCGGCCGTTGCTCGCCCACCAGGTGGTGGACTCGAGGTCTCGCCAGGCGAGTTGCAGCCGGTCGAGCACCGCGCCCAGCGCCGCCGCGCCCAGGAGCACCAGCCGCGGCGCCAGCCTCCCGCTGCCGTGAAAGACGCCGAGCGGGTGGAGCCCGGTCATGGCTCCTCGGTCGGGTCGGGTGCCTTGGGGCTGCGGTCGACGAAGGCCTGGATGATCGCCAGCGCCGCGGGCTCGAGGCGGATGAACTTTACGCCCATCGACGCAGCGCCCGAGGGGTCGCGCTGCTGAAAGCGCACCTCGCCGGTCGCGCGCAGCTTCTGGCCGTCGATGGTGAACTCGAAGTCGGCGCTCTGGCCCACGCCGAGCAGGTCCTTGCCGGTGAAGAAGAGCCCGCCGGTGGAGAGGTTCTTCACCGCGCCGCGGAGCGTGCCCCGCGGCCCGAGCACCTCGGCCTCGAGATCACAGAGGCAGCGCGGTGTCCGGCGGCGGTTCAGGGGCATGGACGTCCTTGCGAGCACTCGGTCGCCGGGCTGCGACGGGCTCGTTGCTTCATGGTGGGGCGCGCGTTGCGGCCGCGGCAAGCGCAAAGCATGCGCGATTCGCGGTCCCAGCAGCGGCCTGCATGATTCCTGCACCGAGCGGGGCCATGTTCGATCCTCCCGTCCGCGATTGCCGCAGCTGTCCGCTCGGCCAGGCTTCCTCGGGCACCCGCTGCCCGGGCACGCCCGCCAGCTACCCCGCAGGCGCGCAGCCCTTGCGCGAGGGCGAGCCACCCGCGCAAGTCACGTTCCTCCGCGAGGGGCTCATGGCCCAGGGAGACGTCGACGCGGCCTCGGGCCCGCTCGCCGTTCGCGGCCCGCGGGCGCTGCTGGGGCTCGAGGCCTTGCGCGGCAAGCCTGCGACCCAGGGCGCGGTGGCGCTCACGCCGGTGAAGGTCTGCCACCTGCCGGCGTCGGGGCTCAAGGCGTGGCTGGCGGCGCCGGGCTCCTCGCGCGCCCTGGTGGAGCTCTTGATCGACGAGCTCCAGCGCCTGGGCGACGAGGGCGCGTGGCGCCGCGGGCCGTGCCTCGGTCGGCTGGCGCGCTTCTGCCTGGCCCAGCGCGACGCTGGCGCAGACGGCGCCGTTCCGCTCCCGAAAGCGACCGTCGCGCGCGTGCTCGACATGCGCGCGGAGACGCTCTCCCGCTGCCTCTCGGCCCTCGCGGAACGCGGCCTCATCGACCGCACCTCGCCCCACGCCATCCGCGACGTCGCCGGGCTCGCGAGCCTGGCGCGCGGCGGTCAGGGACAGATGAGCGTGTCGAGCGAGGGATCGGTGAGCTGCTGAGCCACCACGGGGCCCGCGCCGAAGCCTGCGTCGCCCCAGGGGTCGTAGTGCTCCAGCGAGGTCTCCGTCCAGCCGTTGGGGAAGCTGACGAAGCCCTGGGTGGTGAGGTCGGTGATGAGCTGGCCGTCGGGCTCACCCACGTTGATGAGCTGGGGCACCGTGGGCGTGCTCGCCATCGCGCACTGGGCGAAACAGCCCGAGCTGCAGTCGTTGAGGGTGGCGAACGAGCCGTGGCCGCCGAGGCTGGAGTAGACGACCGCGCGCTGTGTGCCCTGCACCGTCCCCAGATCGCAGCTGGGCGAGCTCGCGCAGGCGCCGCTCGGCGTGTGGGTGGTGCACGAGCTGGTGTGGTTGCAGCCGCCGGCGTGCGAGATGGCCACCACGTGCACGATGCCCAGCGGCGGTGGCTGGCTGGGATCCACGGTGAGGGCGAAGGCCTCCGCGTCGCCCACGTGGGTGGTGCCGCCCAGGGCGCCGCACGAGTGCTGGTACAGGTGGTCGTAGACGATGCGCAGGTAGGTTGGATCCGCGGGATGCGGGCTGACGCGATAGACGATGCCGCCCAGCCCGCAGCCCTCGTTCGGATCCAGCGAGAGGTAGGGCAGGTAGGCGCGGGCGGTCTGGGCTTCGAAGGTGTCGTCGAGGCCGTCGCCGTCGTGATCCACAAAGCCCGCGTCGCGCGGGCCCGCGTCGACGGTGCCTGTCGTGCCGCTGGTGCCGCTCGATCCGCCGGTGCTGACGCCCGTGGAGCCGCCCGTGGTCAGGCCCGTCGATCCGCCGGTGAGGCCCGTGGAGCCCGACTCGCCGCTGGTGCCCGTGGAGCCGGAGCCGCCCGCGTCCGGGCCGGCGTCGCGCAGCCCGAAGCTGGGGCCGCCGTCGCCGGTGTCACCGGTGTCGCCCCCGTCGACGGGGTTGTAGTTGAGCGGGTGGGTGACCTTCTGGTTGTCGCAAGCGGCCAGGGCCGCGAAGAGGACCAGGAGGCTGAGCAGCTTTCCGCGCATGGCGGCGCAATCTAGCAGGTTACGCCACGCTGGCGCGCTGGGAGGCCTCGGAGAGCTTCACCGAGACGAGCTTCGACACGCCCGGCTCCTCCATGGTCACGCCGTACAGGGTGTCGGCGATCTCCATGGTGCGCTTGTTGTGGGTGATGAGGATGAACTGCGACTGCGAGCTCATCTCGCGGATCATCTCGTTGTAGCGGCCCACGTTGGCGTCATCGAGCGGCGCATCGACCTCGTCCAGGAGGCAGAAGGGCGTGGGCTTGATGAGGAAGATGGCGAAGATGAGGGCCACGGCGGTGAGCGCCTTCTCGCCGCCGGAGAGGAGGTTCACGGTCTTGAGGCTCTTGCCCGGCGGCTGCGCGAGGATCTCGATGCCCTGCTCGCCGGTCTGCGGATCGGTGACCATCTGCAGGCTGGCTTTTCCGCCCGCGAAGAGCCGCGGGAAGATCTGCTGGAACTTGTCGTTCACCAGCTCGTAGGTCTCGGCGAAGCGCTCCTGGCTGGTCTGGTCGATCTTCACGATGGCCGCGCGCAGCTGCTGCAGCGAGGCCTCCAGGTCCGCCTTCTGCTTGCTGAGGAACTCGAAGCGCTCCGACAGCTCCTTGAACTCGTCGATGGCGGTGAGGTTGATCTCCCCCATGCGCTCGACCTGGGCGCGCAGCTCCACCAGCCGCTGCTCCTTCTCCGGCCCGGGCTGGGGCAGGGCGTGGAAGCGGTGGAGCTCCATCACCAGCTCCAGCGCGTAGCGCTCGCGGATCTGCTCGGTGAGGTGGTTGAGCTGCAGCGCCAGCTCGCGCTCCTTCAGGCTGTGCTCGGCCTTGCCCGCCGCGGTCTCCTCGAGCCGCTTGCGCATGGCGCGCAGCTCGCCCTCGCGGCCCGTGAGCTGGGCCTGCTTCTCGGCGTGGGCGGCGCGCTTCTCGGTGAGCTCGGCCTTGAGGGCGTCGGCCTGGGTCTGCAGCGTGTCGCGCTCGGCCTGGGCGGCGGCCTTCTGCGCGCTCACCGCCTGGATCTTCGCGTCGTCGTCGGCGATGGCGGTCGCCACGCGCTGGGCACGCTCGTCGACCTCGAGCTTCGACTGCGCCACCCGCGCCTGGGTCCGCAGCACGCCCTCGCGGCGCTCCACGTCCTGGGCGCTCTTCACGCGCAGCTCGGTGAGCTCGCGGCCGAGGGCGTCGGCGCGCGAGCGGAGCGCGTCCAGGGCCGCCGACAGCTCGGCCACCTTGGCCTCGCGGCCCTGCTTCTCGGTCTCGCCGGCCACGCTCTGGCCCTGGCTCTGCGCCTCTTCCGAAGCCAGCTCGGCCTCGGCGCGCTCCAGCACCTCGCGCTCCAGCGCGACCTGGTTGAGCCGCTCGCGCAGCCGCGCCAATTCCTCGGCGGCGCGGGCCAGGTCCTTCTCCTGGTTGACGAGGTTCAGCTCCTTCTCGTGGGTGTCGGCAGTGAGGGCCTTCAACCCGCCCTCGAGCTCCGCCGCCTTGCGCGCGAGCAAGCCGTGCTCGTGCTGGGCCTGGGCGAACAGGCCCTCCACCTTCATCACCTGATCCGCCAGCTCCTGGATCTCGCGCTTCTTCTGCAGCGCGCCGGCGCCGGGGCCCTCGAGGGTGCCGCCGGTGAGGACGCCCTGGCCGTCGAGCACCTCGCCCGTGAGCGTCACGAAGGAGAAGCCCGGGTTGCGCGCGGCGCCCGCGATGGCTGCGGGGATGTCCTGGACGATGACCACGTCGCCCAGCAGCGCCTTCACCACGTTGGCGTGCCGGGGCTCGTGGCGGACCACGTCGATCGCCCGGGCCACGAAGCCTTCGAACATCTGGCCCTGCGGATCCGCATGGCGCGGCTGCACGTCGAGGGGGATGAACGAGCTGCGACCCTCGCCGCCGCTCTTGAGGAAGCTGATCGCGGCGCGGCCTTCGTCGTGGCCCTTCACCACCACCGTCTGCAGGCGCTGGCCGAGGGCGGCCTCGAGCGCCTTCTCGTGCTCGGGCTGGGCGGCGCTGAGCAGGTCGGCGACCAGGCCGTAGACGCCGTTCTGCTCCCGATCCTCGCCGGCCTTGAGCATCACCGCGCGGACGCCGCGGTCGTAGCCCTCGTAGTTGCGCGCGATCTCGGTGAGCGAGTTGAGGCGGCTGCGCTTGTCGCCGAGCTCCTCGCGAAGCGCGATCAGCCGCGCCTCATTCTCCACGAAGGCGGTGCGCGTCTGGGCGAGCGCTGTCTCCTCCAGGCCGCGGCGCTCCTCCAAGCTCAGCTTCATCTGCCGGGTGGTGCCCAGCGCGTCCGACAGCTCGCGCTTCTCGCGGTCGAGGTTGCCCAGGCGGGCGTTGATCTCGCCGGTCTCGCTGTCGAGCTTGCCCAGGCGCGCGGCCAGATCCACGCGCTGCTTGCCCAGGTTGGCGAGGTTGTTCTTCACCTCGGCCACGCGGGTGATGACCTGCACCAGGATCTCGCGCTCGGCATCCAGCGTCTGCGCGGCGGCGGACTGCTCGCCCACCAGCTTCTGCGACTCCTGCTCGCGCTCGGCCAGCAGCGCCTCGTTCTTGGCCACCACCTCGGCCAGCTGGATCAGCTCGGCCTCGGCGGCCACGCGCTCGGCCTCGAGCGCCTCCGCCTGCTGCACGAGCTGCGCCTGCTCGGTCTGCGCCTGCGTCATGCGGGCGCGGGCCTCGTTCTCCTCGCGGGTGCAGAACTCCAGCGTGGCCTCGTCGACCTTGATCTGGTTCTCGAGCCCGAAGAGCTGCTCGGTCCGCTGAACGAGCGCGGTCTCCTCGGCGATGAGCTCGGCGCGGCGGTACGCGAGCTGCTCCTCGCCGGTCGCGAGCTCGGTCCCGAGCTGAGCCTCTTCGGCGGCGAGCTGCTCCACGCGCTGGCGCGAGGCCTCGGCGAGCGAAGACAGCTCGAGGTGCTTCAAGCTCGCCACGTGGAGCTCGATCTCCTTCATCTCGGCCTTGAGGGCCTTGTACTTCTCGGCCTTCTTGGCCTGGCGCTGGAGCTGCTCGCAGCGCTTCTCGAGCTCACCGATGATGTCGCCCACGCGCACCAGGTTCTGCTCGGTGTACTCCATCTTCCGTTCGGCGGCCCGGCGGCGCGCCTTGTACTTGGTGACGCCCGCCGCCTCCTCGATCATCGAGCGCCGATCCTCCGGCTTGCTGGAGACGATGAGGCCGATGCGGCCCTGCTCGATGATGGAGTAGGCCTTGGTGCCCACGCCGGTGCCCAGCAAGAGCTCGGTGATGTCGAGCAGGCGGCACACGGTCTTGTTGATCAGGTACTCGGAGTCGCCGTTGCGGAAGAGGCGGCGGGTGAGGGTGATCTCCGGGAAGCCGGCGTACTGCGGCGGCAGCGGCATGGAGCCGTCGTTCTCGAAGGTGAGCGAGACCTCGCTCATGCCCAGCGGCGCGTGGTGCTCCGAGCCGTTGAAGATCACGTCGCTCATGGCGTGGCCGCGCAGGTGCTTGGCGCTCTGCTCGCCCATCACCCAGCGGATGGCGTCGACGACGTTGCTCTTGCCGCAGCCGTTGGGGCCCACGACGCCGGTGATGCCGGTGTCGAAGACGAAGGTCATGCGGTCCATGAACGACTTGAAGCCGCAGATGTCGAGGCGACGAATGCGCATTGCGACGTCTTCTCCCCTGTCAGCGATGCGGATCCGGATCCGGATCCGAGCCGCGTGATTTACATGCTCGCGGGATCCGGATCAACCGCAGATCCACCATTAGTTGCGTGAGAACCCAGGGTTGGGTACCAGCGCTGGTGGTTTGGCTGATCCGTCGCGTGCGCGCGCAGGGTAGCAGGTGGGTCTGACATCGGATCCGGATCCGAGTGGATCCGAGGGCTAAAGCGCGTCGTACGGCGGAAATTCCGGCCGGGTGCAGGCCGAGCGGACGCGATCGAGGATCTCGGGGTCGTCGAGGATGGGCGCGGTGAGCGGGTCGTTGCGGAGCAGTCGCTCGCTGCACCGCCGCATGCAGGTCACCGCGTCCAGCGCCTGCAAGAGTTCCTCGCGATGGTCCTGCCGCGCGGCGATGACGAATCGAACCTGCTGCAACCCGAGCCTGACCCACGATGGGCAGGCTTGATCGCGAAGGGCCATGTCAGCGGCGACGTCGAGTTCGTCGTTCCACAGGGCAGCGCGTGCGCGCGAGAGGGAGAACCGGTCTTGGTCGACGGAAATCTCTTCTTGGGAAAGGAGGTCGATCGGCTCGCGACGACAGCGCGCGATGCGTGCTTCCACCTCGAAGGACTTGAACGAGGCGGGTTCAGCATCGACGAGGTCGCGGAGGCCATCGCAGGCACCCGCGATCCACAACGAACTGAACAGGAATCGGTGTGAATTGATCGTCGCGCGATCGAGTTCGCCCACGGAGAGGTGCGATGCCTGTCGCACCAGCGCCTCAGCTTCCTCGGGTTGCCTGTTCCACGAATAGATGTACGCAGCGGCAAGAAGCGCGTCCCGTTCTGATCCGAAAATGCGTTTGAAGCGCCTGAGCCAGACGACCGTGTCGGCGTCCGGCATGGCGGCGATGAGCCAGCCCGGAGGCTCATGTTCCGCGCCATCCATGATGTAGACCGCCATGCCCGTTGGCGCGTTGACCAGGATGGCCGTGATGAGGCCGTTCATTCGGGCGGGTGTCACGCCAAGCCCGAACAGCAGGTAGAAAATCGCAATCCAAACCGGCATTCGCGACGCAAAGCTTAGCGTCCGCACGCGCGGATCGGGAATGCCGTCGATCAGCAGGCGATGAACCGGCCAGGGCCAGAACCGCGAGACGAACGTCGCGGTGTGCCCTTCGTGATGCACGAGCCAGCGCGCGCGCTGCCACATGCGTGCTCGTCGCACGACGCGCTCGCCCACCACGAGCTGCCGCTCTCCGAAGCGCGTGACCACGATCTCCGCGCGCCGATTGCCGATGTCGAAGTCGATCCGCACGACGCACGCTCAAGCACGCCGCGTTCCAAGCCTGCGTTCGAGCGGTTGCCGGTCCGCGGGTGACAATTTCGGGCGCTGCTACTGCCCATGCGCGTCACGTGATTTCACGTTCTGGGGTCTTGTGCCGCGCTGCGTCGGTTTGCTATCTCGCCGCCCTTTTCACAAAAGGGGGTGCGCATGCGCACGGCAATTCTGGCGGTGGTGGCGGTGGCGATGGCGGGCTGTGGCGCGGGCTCGGTGCGCTCGGCGGCGCAGTACGACGCGGAGTCGGCCGACGTGACGGCCGCGAAGTTCAAGGAGGTCAGCGACGACCTCTCCACGCGGCATCCGGGCGCGGAGAACAACTGGGTCGACCTGCGCACCACGTTGTTCAACGACTTCTACAACGTGTGCGGCGACACCTTCTGCGACGGCGACTACGACCCCGTGCAGCCGCTCCAGCTCACGTGCTCCGTCGACGCCAAGACCGGCGCCTTCCACGCTTGCCTCTGGACCTTCGCGGGCTCGTACGACACGGTGGCCAAGACCAGCGGCGCCATCACCGCGCACCCGAAGATCTGGAAGTGCAGCATCCCGCTTACGGGCGACGCGAACACGCTCATCAACACGCTCAACAGCTCGTCGAACGCGCTCCAGAACCCGCTGCCGGGAAGCACCAGCTCCATCTACGACGCTGTGGGCGCCTGCTTGAGCGGCACCTAGCGAAGAGTCTGGTATGAAACCGGGCCATGTCCGAGGCCCGACAGACTCCGATCGTCCGCGCGCTGCGCTCGCTGCCCGTGCGAATCGGGCTCGCGGTGGTTGCGCTCGCGGGGATGGGTTCGTTGCTCGCGAAGGTCGAGCTCGGCCGGGATCTGCGCGGGCTCGACGTCGCCGTGCTCTCCGGAGCGCCCGAGGGCAACTATCATCAGGTGGTGGACCGCTTTGCTGACTCGGCCAAGAAGCGCCGGGGCACGGTGAAGAACCTCGCCAGCGAAGGCTCGGTCGACAATCTGAACCGTTTGGTTAATAGCCGCTCGAGCTGCGAGGCGTCGTTCGCGCTGATCCAGGACGGCCAGGCGTGGCCGAGCGACGTCCCGCTGCAGCTCCTGGGACGGTTGCCGCACGCGGAGACGGTGCTCTTCCTGGGCAAGAACGGCGACGCCATCTCGGAGGTCGCTCAGCTCAAGGGGATGAAGATCGGCATCGGGCCCGCGGGCTCGGGTACGGCAAAGGTCGCGAAGCAGATCCTCGAGTCGCGCGATCTGGATCAGCTCGGGCTCACGCTCGAGAACCACACGCTGGCCGAGCAGCTGGAGCTCGCGGCACAGGGAAAGCTCGACCTCGCGGTGCTGGTGATGGACGAGGACGCAGCGCTGGTCGAGAAATCGGTTCGCGAGAAAGGGCTTCAGGTGGCCAGCTTCGCGCACGCGGACGCGCTCTTGAGCCGCGTGCCGCACCTGCACGTGGGCCGGCTGGGCGCCGGTCACTACGACCCGGTGAAGCTCTTGCCCGCAGCGGATCGCACGGTGCTGCAGGTGGACACGCTGCTGGTGTCGAACGGCTGCGCGGGCCGGTCGAAGACGCTCGACTTCCTCGGCGTGGTGGCGAGCGTCTTCCCCGAGTTCGTCCGCGACAACCTCGCGAACCCCAACACCACCGGCCTCGAGTGGGCGCCCGCTGCGCGCAGCTACCTCGACAACGGCGGCCCCGAGGCCTTCGACCAGTACGCGCCCTGGCTCGCCGACGTCATGCCCGCGGGGAAGTGGGTGTACCTGGTGACGGGCGTGTCGGTGCTCTTCAACCTGATGGGCATGGGCCACCGCTTCCAGCTCTGGCGCATCGACGCCAACCGCGTGCGCATGGAGCAGGAGCTCACCGCGCTCTTCGGGCCGACCACGACGCTCGGCGACATCCGCGAGCTGCAGCCCACCGAGAAGGACCGCTCGCCGGAGATCCTCTCGGCCTGCGAGCAGGTGATCCACGAGCTGGAGGCGCTGGCGGCGCGCTCGCGGCGGATGTCGCTCTCGCCCATCGTGCCCATGGGGCAGGAGATGGCCTACCGGTATCAAGAGAGCCTGATGCACGACACGATGGCCGTGCTGCGCGGCTTTCTGCGACGCGCGTCGGGCTCGGCGAGCGCCAAGCCGGCTGCCTGAACATCCGTGGCTGGTGGCTGGTGGCTCGTGGCTGGCGAGCGATCGCCGGCTGGACTCGGAAGCAGTTGGGCCGAGCCATCGGTTAAAGTACGCGACCCATGACGCGCGCGCCGCACCCGTTTCGATTCTTCGTGATGATCCTGCCGTACGCGGCGGCGTTCGGTTACTCGTCCGTCGCGCTGCAGTTCGTCGCCACCAATCGATTCGGCGTCTCGCCCGACGACTTCAACAAGGCCATCGCATCGGCCTTCGCGGTGCACGGCATCAAGTTCCTCTGGGCGCCGGTCGTGGACACCACGCTCACCAAGCGGATCTGGTACGGGCTCGCGGTCGCGCTCGCTGCCGCGGGCGTGATGGCGCAGACCTTGATGCCCATCTCCACCGAGAAGATGGGACTGGTCATCACGGTGGTGATGCTCTCGCAGATCCCGCTCACCTTCATGGGCATGGCCTGCGAGACGTTCCTCGGCGCGCTGCCCGACGACACCAAGGGACGCGCGGCGGGCTTCTACCAAGCGGGCAACTTCGTGGGGCTCGGGCTGGGCGGCGGGCTGGCGCTGCGGCTCACGACCACGCTGCCTTCGCCGTGGATGGCGGGCGCGATCCTCTGCGCGCTCATGGTGCCGTGCATCCTCGCGCTGCGGGGGCTGGCCGAGCCGCCGCGACATGGCACCGGGCTCGTCGACGCGATCAGCGGCTTGTTCCACGATCTCCGCGACCTGGTGGCGCTCAAGGTCGACGGCCGGTGGGTGGCTTCCATCGCCGGCATCACCGGCCTGTTCATCTGTCTCTCGCCGGTGGGCGCGGGCGGCGCGTCGAACCTATTCCCGTCGATTGCGGGCGACTGGCACGCGACGCAGGCCCACGTCGAGGCGGTCAATGGTTGGCTGGGCGGCGTCTTTGGCGGCGCCGGTGCGATCGCTGGAGGCTGGGTCTCCGACCGCATGAACCGCAAGTACGCCTACGCGCTCGCCGGCGCGCTGACGGCCTTCACCGGCCTGGCGATGGGGCTGTTGCCGCGCGTGCCGGCCACCTACGACGTGGGCGTGCTGGTCTACACCGCGTGCAACGGCATGGCCTTCGGGACGTTCAGCGCGTTCGTGCTGGAGACGATTGGCCGAGGTGCGGTCGCGACCAAATATAACATTTTTGCTTCATTGGCGAACCTGGCCGTGGCGTACACCGGCCGCGTCGATTCGCGCGCGTACAAGGCCTCGGGCACCACGCACCTGTTCTACACGGACACCGCGCTCACGCTCGCGGGCATCGCGGGGCTGTTCGCGATCGTGGCGGTGATGAAGTGGCTGGGTGGTCGGCAGCCGGCAGTGGCGACGACGACGGGCGGTTAGCTACGTCCAGCGGAAGATCCGCAGCGCGATCGCGAAGCTGACCAGCGCCCAAACGCCCATGACCGCGAGCTGAAACCCCAGGTTCGCCATCGACACGCCGTCGTTCACGATGGCGCGCAAAGCTTCGTTGAGCGCCGTCAGCGGGAGCACGCGGATCACCGGCTGCAAGAACTCTGGAAAGCGCTGCGCCGAGAAGAACACACCCGAGAGCACGAACATCGGCAGCGTGACCAGGTTCACCAGGCCGTTCGCCGTCTCCGAGTTCTGCGCGCGCGACGCACAGAGCAACCCCACGCCCGCGAACGACGCCGCGCCCAGCGCGCTCACCAGGCACATGCCCAGGATCGACCCGCGGATCTCCACGCCGAACGCGAAGTACGCGAAGCCCATCAGCACCGGCACCTCGACGGCCAGCGCCAGAAATCGCGAGAGCATGAACGCCATCAGGTAGTGCGTGCGCTTCATGGGCGTGGCCACCAGCCGCTTGAGCAGCTTGCGTTGCCGCGTCTGGACGATCGTCCACGCGATGCCCCACAAGCTCCCGCTCATCAGCTGCATGCCGAGCAAGCCGGGAACGAGCCAGTCCACGTAGCGCGCGCCGGGCGCGGAGACTTTTTCGTCGGTCGCGGTGCGCGTGTCGGCGCGACCGGCTGCGCGCTGGAGGGCGTCGTCGGCGAGGAGCCGGGCGCCAAATGCTTCGGGCCGCGAAGGATCGAACCGGTACGTCACCGCGCCGTGCTCGCCGGGCACCACCAGCACCGCGATCTTTCCCGAGCGCAGGAGCTTGCCGGCTTCGTCCTGCGACACCACGCGCGGTACGAGGCGGCCGGTCTTGGTGAGCGCGTCGGCGTCGGCCTGCGCTTCGGGGCCCGCGAGCACGCCGATGTCCACCTGCGGCGGCCCCTGGTTCCGGAACGCCACGCCGAGCGCGATGGTGATCAAGATCGGAAAGCCGAACGTCCAGAACACCGCGCCGGGCTCGCGAATGAACTCGCGGAGGCGCGCGAGCGTGAGCTCGGTGAGCGGGCTGCGGATCTTGCGCGGGCGCGCGGCCAGGGCGACAGGTGGGCTCTCAGCCGTCACGCAGGTGCCTCCCGGTGAGCGCCACGAAGACGTCCTCGAGCGTTGCGTTGCGCGTGGTGAGCTGCGTCAGCTCCGCCTTCTTCGCGCGGACGAGGTCCAGGATCGCAGGCAACGTGACGTGCGGCTCATCGACGGCCAGCACGTGCATGCCCGCCTGGCTGCGCGCGGAGTTCACAGAGGGAAGCGCCTTGAGCTCGTCGAGCGAAAGCTCCGGCGTCGTCGCCAGCTCCACCATGTGCGCGCCGCCCAGCGAGCGGATGAGCTCGCGCGGCGTGCCCAGGGCGATCACCTTGCCGTGGTCGATGACCGCCACGCGGTCGCAGAGTCGCTCGGCCTCGTCCATGTAGTGGGTGGTGAGGAGCACCGTCTTCCCGCGGCCCTTGAAGGCCACGATGATGTCCCAGAGCGACCGCCGTGATTGCGGATCCAGTCCGGTGGTGGGCTCGTCGAGGAAGAGCAGGTCCGGATCGCCCACCAGCGCGCAGGCCACCGCGAGCCGCTGCCGCTGACCGCCGGAGAGCTTCGACACCCAGGCGTCGCGCTTCTCCTGCAGCTGCATGGCGTTCAGCAGCTCTTCGATGTCGCGGCCCGAGGGATAGAAGCTGCGAAAGAGCGCGAGCGTCTCTTCCACGCTGAGCTTGTCGGAGAGCTTGGTTTCCTGCAGCGCCACGCCGATGCGGCCGCGGAGCTCGGGCTCGTCCTTGTCCCAGCGCTTGCCGAGCAGCTCCACCTGGCCCGAGCTGGGCGCGAGCAGGCCCTCGAGGATCTCGCAGGTGGTGGTCTTGCCCGCGCCGTTGGGGCCGAGCAGGCCGAAGCACTCGCCTGCGCGGACCTGGAGGTCGAGGCCGTCGACGGCGGTGAGGGGGCCGTAGCGCTTCACCAGCCCGGTGATCTGAATCGCGGTGTCCACGCGAAGAAGTCGTATCCGGGGACACCGGGAACCGCAACCGCTCTCAGGGGTCCGTCACGCTCACGTCGTCCACGTACACGCCAGGGAAGTTGTCGCTGCCGTCGCTGTGGAAGTCGAATTCGACGTACACGTGCTGGCCCGCGAAGGCGGAAAGGTCCGCCGTGTATTCCTGCCAGCCAGCGTTGGAGAGGTTGCCACCCCACGCGGTTTGGTTCGCGATGGTAAGGGGGTATCCGGTCGTAGTCGTGCCATTGGCCGCGGAGACGTACGACACGTTGGTGATCTCGCTGAAGTTCACCCCGTCCGTACTCACCTTGAGGTTCACGCCGTCGTAAGCACTGCCCTCGGTGTAGATCCACATCCACGCGTGGAACTTGGGCGCCGACGTGCCCGTCAGATCGATCATCGGCGTGGTGGCGGTGTTGGTGCCCCAGCCCACGTTGTCCGGGTAGTTGCCCGAGAGGTTGGTGGCGAGCACGCCGGTGCCCGCGTGGGCCGAGCCCGGTCCGCTGCTGGGCGTGCCGCACTGCCAGAGGCTGCCGCCGAGCGCGGAGCCGGTGAGCGTCCATCCCGGGCAGCCGTTTTCGAAGTTCTCACCCAGAAGCCCGCCATTGATGCAGGCGCCCGCGTTGCAGGTGGCGTTCGTGGGGACGCCGTTGATGAGCGCGCTGCCGCACGCGACACCCGAGCAGAGATCGGTGCACGTCGGGCAGCCCGAGCCCAGCGACATCGTGAACGGGTGCGTCACGCTCTGGCCGGCGATCACCGTCACCGTGGCCTGCACCGACTGGTAGCCGCTCTTGTTGGCCACGACCTCGTACGTGCCTGCGGGCACGTTGTTGTTGAAGTCGTAGATGCCGTTGGTGTCCGTGGTCGCGACGTAGAGCCCGCGCTGCACCACGACCTGCACGCCGGCGATGGGGTTGGTGCCGTCGGTCACCGTGCCCGCGAGCGTGCCCGTGGCCGGCGCCGTGCCGATGTCGACCTCGTAGTGCGCGGCCCTCTTGGTGGGGTAGCCCATGCTGTCCAGCCCGAGCATGTGGAACCACCAGCGGCCCGCGGCCACGGTGGGCATGAAGATCTGCGGCGCGTGCGTGGGCGACACGAAGGTGCCGGTGGCCACCGTGGGTCGCGTGTCCGGGAAGTGGTCGAACACGTAGTAGTAGCCCACGCCCGGGTTGCCGCTGCCGGCCTGCCAGGCCACGGTGACCGCCGGGTTGGAGCTGTACGTGCCCTGGTTGGGGTTGGTGGGTGAGCTCAGCACCGGCGTGGTGCTCTGCACCTGGATCTGGAAGCGGTGGGGAATGGTGCCCACGTTCCCGTTGGTGTCCGCGCTCACCACGTTCAGGAACGACGTGCCCACTTGCGGCGGCTGGGTGAGCGCCAGCGCCTCGGTGCCCAGGTACGTCGAGGTCTGGGTGGGCACCTCCGACGCGTTGAAGTCGAAGGAGTAGTAGTACCCCGCGACCGTCGAGTACGGCCGATCCCAGCTGAAGAGCGGCGGCGGGGCGTCGTCGTTGTAGAGCCCGCCCGCGGGGAAGTTGGCGCTGGTGATCGACGCGGGCGGCATGAGGGACTTCACCGCCCCCGTCGCGCCCAGGCCCGTGGCCACGCCGCCGGTGCCGTAGAGCAGCAGGGAGCGGCCGTTGGGCGCGCTCACCGTGCCCGAGCCGTTGATGGTGTCCGCGCGGACCACGATGCCGTCGAGGTTGCAGCCGCTCCCCGACCAGCTCAGCGTGCCGTTGATGATCACCGTGTCGGCGATGAGGCGGATGCCGTTGGCCACGTCGTCCGGATCCGCAGCGCAGGAAGCGACGTGCGTGGAGCCGCTGATGCTCGACGAGTTCTCGATGTCGATCTCCGGCGCGTAGATGGTCAGCTGGCCGGTGGCCGCGCCGCCGTCGGGGCCCGGGCCGGCGACGATCTGGCCGCCGAGCTCCACCTTCACGATGCCCGAGAAGTGGTGCTCGCCCTGCATGTAGATGGTGTTGCCCTGCACGTCGAGCGAGTCCTCGATGCAGCCGCCGGCGATGCAGCCGTTGGCGCAGGCGCCGCTCGCCGCGGGCACCCAGGCCGTGCCCGGGTTGTTGCAGGTGTCGACGGTGGCGCCGTCGCAGCGGGTGGCGCCCGGGGTGCAGGGCGCGTCGCAGAGGCCGTTGTTGCAGGTCGACGGGCAGTTCGAGGTGTAGAGCCAGGCGGTGCCGTTGGCGTTGCAGGTCTCGACCTGGGTGCCGTTGCAGCGCACGGCGTTGGGCGTGCAGGTCGGCTGGGGCAGGCACACGCCCTGGGCGCAGCCGTAGGCGCAGGCCTGGAGCGCGGGCGCGTAGCTGCAGCTGCCGTTGTTGCAGGTGCCGCTGGCCGCGTAGGTGATGCGCGTGTTGGCGTCCTGGCACGACGCGCCGGGCGGGGTGGCGCAGCCGCCGTTGCACGTCGGATCCACGCAGGTGCCGCCCTGGCAGACCTGGCTCCCGGTGCACGGCGTGCTGTCGACGAAGGCGTAGCAGCTGCCCTGCTGCTGGCAGGTCTGCACCGTGTTGCCGTTGCAGGCCACGCTGCCCGGGGTGCACGGGTTCGCGCAGCCGGTGGTGCCGGTGGTCGACGTGCCCGTGGTGGTGGTGCCGGTGGTCGTCGTCCCGGTGGTGGTCGTGGCCGTGGTGCCGGTGG
>JAFEBB010000055.1 GCA_018266075.1 Deltaproteobacteria bacterium
TGGCTTGATCCGGAGGATTCGCCTGCGCGTTCTCCGGCGGCTTGGCTTGATCCGGCGGCTTGGCCTGGGCGTTCTCCGGCGGCTTGGCCTGGTCCGGCGGATTCGCCTGCGCGTTCTCGGGCGGCTTCGCCTGGTCCGGCGGGTTGGCCTGCGCGTTCTCGGGCGGCTTGGCCTGATCCGGCGGCTTGGCTTGATCCGGCGGCTTGGCCTGGTCCGGCGGCTTCGTCTGCTGCGCGTTGTCCGGCGGCTTGGGCTGCGGCGGGGTATCGCTCGAGCCGCCGAACTTGATCACCGCCAGCATGGCCAGCACGCCCACGACGGCGGCGATGCCCACCCACTTGCCCACTCCCGAGCCCTGCGGGACGGGCAGCGGGCCAGAGATGGAGTTCGGATCCGGCCGACTGAAGAAGTCCTCGTGCTCGCCGGAGACGGTGCGGGCCGGACTCTCGGGCTGCGTGGGGTGCTCGCGCAGCGTCGCGTCCTGTGCAGGCTCGGGCGGCGCCTCGGCCGTCAGGGTCGCGGGCTCAGGCTGCGCTGGCGGGACGACGACCGGCGCCTTCGTCAGCGCCACCTGCGCCAGCGGCACGCGGCCCTGGGTGAGGTCGACCTTCACCTCGATGGGCGCCTGGTTCGACACCACCTGCGGCGGCTGAGGCGCCGGCTGCGGCGGCGGCGCGTGCACCGGCTGCGGCGGCGCGGTGTGCACCGGCTGCACCAATTGCTGCACGGGCGGCTGCGGCGCGCTGTGCACCGGCTGCACGAGCGGAACGGGCTGCGCGATCTCCGGCTTGAGCGGCGGCGCCTGGAGCGCGACCTCGGGCAGCACGATGGGCATGCCCATCGCGGGCGTGGGGTGCTCCGACTTCACCGGCTCGGGCGGCGGCAGGGGCGCCACGTACATCGGCGTGGGCCGCGACGGCGGCTTCACCATCTGCGGCGTCGACGGCGCGGGCATCGGCAGGCCACCCGGCGTGCTGATGGCGGCGTCGAGCTTGGCGGCCTCGGCGCTCACCGCGGGGCTGCGGTAGTGCACCGGCGACCACATCCAGTCGCTGCCCTCTTCCCACTCCACGCGCTGCGGCGCATCCGACGTCGCCTCGGTGGGCTCGGGCTGCACGGCTTGCACCGAGAGCTGCGGCGGCTGCTCCACCAGCGCGGGCTCGAAGCGCTCCGGCACCACCGGCGGCGGCGCGTCGCCCACGAACGCGGGGAACTCGGCGGTGATCTTCTCGTTGCCCTCGGGGTGCAGCTGCTTGGGCTTGGCCGGGAAGACGACCACGTTCGCCTTGGGCGTGGTGGGAATGACCACCGCGCTCGCGCCCGCCTGAGCATCCATGGCCACGCCGGGCTCCGCGCCCGGGCTCGCGAACCACGCGCCCTGTCCGCCCGCCACAGGGATGGCCGAGGGCGGCGTGTGGTTCGGATCCAGGTGCGGCTTGTCGTGGACGCCGTTCGTCGCGCGGGCCTCGGGCGGCGGAGGCGGCGGCGGGACCTTCACTTCCGAGGGCGGAACCGGCGTCGCGGGCGCGATGGCCCCGTCGTCGGCGTGGGCCTCCGGCGAGTCCGCGTGCGCCTCGGGGTGCGCGTCGGGACCGGTGAGCCAGGCATCGACCTGCGGCGCCTTGACCGGGCCCTCGCCCTCGCGCGGCTGAACCTCGCGCAGCAGGCCTTCGAAGTAGAGCTTGCTGATGATGCCCAGCGCGGCCAGGTCCTCGAAGTCGGAGTCGTCGACCACGGACTCGAGCGTGCGCTGCCCGTCGAAGAGCCGGAGGATGCCGTTCACCTCGTCGGGGATCTCCGCGAGGCGCTCCGCGAGCTGCTTGTAGTCGAGCTCGAAGCGCGTCTCGAGCGGCGGGAGCTGCTCCAGCATGCGGCCCCACTCGTCGATGCGGCGCATGCCCTCCATCAACAGGCCCTGGGTGCTGATCCCGATCGCGTCGGCGCGATCAATGGCGATGAACTCGAGCTCGAAGCTGCCCTCGCCGGCGTTGAGGAGCCGGTAGAACGCGGCCTCGCCGGTGAGCCGGCCGAACTCCGCGTCGAGCACCTTGCCGTCGCGGAAGTACACCGCCGCGCGCCGGCCGCCCTTCACCTCGACCTTGATGGTGCCGGTCTTGCGGCCCATCTCGAACGTCTGGACGAGGTCCACCACGCCCATGTCGCTGAGCGAGCCGGAGAAGCCGCGGTTGTCCTTCTTCTCCAGCTTCTCCTTGTCCCGCTTCTGAAGAATGATCTTCACGCGGGTGACGATCTCTTTGATGTAGATCGGTTTGGTTAAGTAATCCTCGACGCCCAGCTCGAGGCCCTTCACCTTGAACTCCACCGACTTCTGGCTGGTGAGGAAGACGAAGGGGATGTGCTTGAAGCGCTCGTCGCTGTGCAGGCGGCGGCAGAGCTCGAAGCCGTCCATCTCCGGCATCTTGGTCTCGGAGAGCACCAGCTCCGGGGCGTTGATTTCGACCTTCTGAAGCGCGTCCACGCCGTGGGCAGCGGTGGTCACGGAGAAGCCAGCCTTCTTGAGGCTGACCTCCATGACCCGGAGGCTCTTCGCATCTCCGTCGACGAGCAACAGGTGCTGCTTGGCCAAGGGAAACTCCGCGAGCGACGCGTCGGAAAAAAGACACGCGCGCCCAGCTTGGAAGGCCGATGTTCCGGCCGATCGACGAGGCGTGTCAAGTTGGCGAACTTAGGGATCAAACATGTAGCAACAGTGAAGGCGTCCGGCCGCGGTCAAGCGAGGTGTCCGGCGTGAAATCCGCGCGGCTCCAGCCCGAGCAGCTCCCAGCTCTCGCGGGTGTTCTGGGCCATGCCCTCCTGGATCATGGTCAGCTGGCCCAACGAGATGGGCGGGTTGGCCATCCAGGCGGTCGAGCGGGCCACGAAGCGCAGCAACGGCAAGGGGATGTGCGGCGTCCAGCAGCCGTGGCCCGAGCGCTCCACCAGCTCGCGCACCAGCGCGGTGTACGTCAGCGTCCGCAGCCCGCAGAGCGGCACGACCTTTCGGACGCTCTTCGGGGACGCAAGCGAGCGCTCGACCGCCTGGGCCACGTCGTCGGCGTGCACCGGTGCGTGGTTGGCGTCGCCCTTTCCCGGAATCGGCGCCACGCGCAGGTCGATCTGCTGGCGCAGCCGCGTGGTGAAGCCGTCGTCGGCGCCGTAGACGATGGCCGGCCGCAGCACCGTCCAGGCCCGGTCGCTGGCCATGATGAGCGCGTCTCCACGGTGCTTGCTGTCGTGGTACGCGAGCACCGGATCGGGCCGCGCGCAGAGCACGCTCAGGTGCAGGAGCCGTTCGACGCCCTGGTGCTGCATCGCCTGGATCAGCCGACGCGCCAGCTCGACGTGCATCGCCTCGAAGCTCTGCTTGCCGTGCCCGTGGTGGATGCCTACCAGATTGACCACGGCATCGACGCCGCGGAGGGCATGCTCCAGGCTGGGCTCGAGCACGTCGCAGGGCAGCCAGGTGACGTTGTCGGTCGGGCGCCCGGCGTTCCGCGCGACGGCCACCACCTGGTGCCCGCCGTGCACCAGTGCGGGCACCACATGACGACCGAGGAACCCACTCGCTCCGAGAACGGCCACCCGCATGCGGGGCCGATGCTACCGCGGTACGCTCTGCACATGGCCCACGATGCGCTTCGCGAGAAGCTGCTCGGCGTGATGGACCGAAAGGACCACTGGGCCTGGCCGCGCTTCGCCGCCGGTCAGGTCCCGCTGGACCGGCTGTTGCCGCACTTCCAGCGCGAGTGGGAAGTCTACGTCCGCGACTTCCCGGTGCTGCTCGCGCGCGTGCTCGGCCACGGCCCGCCGGATCCCGTGCGGCGCGCGCTGGCCGCGAACCTCTACGAGGAGCAGACCGGTGGCATCAGCCAGGCCAACGCGCACCCTGCCCTGTTCTTGAAGATGATGGCCGGCTGCGGCTATCCCCCGAGCGCGTTCGAGAACGTGACGTTGCCGCCCAAGGCGCGCGCGTACCGCGAGTTCCTCGACCGCATGAGCTGGGACGCGCCCTGGCAGCGCGGCGCGGCGGTGCTCACGCTCTTCGTGGAAGGCAGCGCGCACGAGCGCGAGGAACTGGCCGCGCGCGAAGAGCCGCACGTGAAGACGCCGGAGGAGATCGAAGCGGCGGTGCAGCGCCATCCGCTGGTGCGCATCCACAAGGTCGATCCCGCGGCGATGGAGCTGGTGCGCGTGCACCAGCGCATCGAAGGGGGCCACCGCGAGGACGCGTGGATGGCGATCCTCAACTACGTCACGCCCGAGCAGGAGCCGCAGATCCTCGAGGCGATGACGAGCGCGCTGGAGCTCTGGCTGGCGTATCGCGATGAGGTGGTGGAGGCGTGCGGGATCGCGAAGTGACGTGTGCCGCTTCTAGTCCGCGCAGGGCTGCTCGAAGCTGCCCTGGAACGCGCCGCGCTGCGAGTAGCTGGCGTTCTCGAAGAGGCCGGTGAGCGAGCCCTGGTTGCGCCCCTGGGCGTCGAGCAGCTCAGCCGAGAACGAGCCGCCGTCGGCGCTGCGCACCACCGTGCCGCGAACGCTGCCAGTGATCTTGCCGTCGAGGTCCATCGTCTTGCCCTGGAGGGTGCCGTCCTCGAGCTCGCGGAAGCGCACGGTGCCCGTGAACTTGCCGGTGCGGTCGGTGGTGCGACCCGCGAAGGCCACCCAGCTCGCGCGCGTCGCCGGCCGCAGGTAGCCGAGCACGAAGCCGCCCGTGCACGAGCTCGCCGGGATGCTGGAGACGCTCACCACGTGCCCCGCGCTGTCGACCGGGAACACGGCGTCGTCGCCGCCCGCGAGCTCGCTGGCCCGGAAGGTGCGCGAGAACGCCGGCGTTTCGAAGGTGACGGTGGCGTCGTCGCTGGGCAGCTCGACGCGGGCCACGATGCCGTCGAAGTGCGGCTTGGTCTTGCTGACCCAGGAGATGCGGTCCGCCTCGGTCTGCGCGTCGGGCCGATCCTCGCGGTCGAAGTACGTCAGGTGCGTGAGCTGCACCGTGCCCTCGCTCGCGGACAACGAGCCCGTCCAATCCACCCAGTTCGGCGCCGACTTGTCCCCGGCGAGCAGTCCCCAAGCGAGCCGCAGGTAGAACGAGCGCCCGGAGGTGCTGGCCGCGGCCGGCGTCTCCGGCGGCACGGTCTCTTGCTGCAAAGCCGCGACGTCCGAGTCGGGGATCAGCGCGCGCTCGTCGTCCTCGGCGGGCCCGCAGGCCGCGAGTGCCACCGCCGCCACCGCGGCAAATCCGAGCGAGCGAAACGTCAACACCGACGACCCTCCGGCGAACGACCCCACCAGTATAGCGACTCCGTTCGCCGCGATCCGGTTTCCAGGTAGAGCCTGTAGCAAACCGGATCAGCCGCCCTTGTACTTCCCGGGCTGGACCATCGTCAAAAGCCCGCGATTCAACAGCGAGAACGCCAAGTACACCTGCGACTCGAACCGGGGACCGAGGATCTTCTCCACGCTCTCCAGCGTCCGCCCGCCGACGAAGAGGGTCATGAACTTGGCCTCGTCCGCGCGTGGGGTCACGTCGCTGTCGGGCATGGGATAGAGGATGGCGGTCTTGGCCAGCACCACCGGCCGCTTCTGCACCTCCACGGCGAGGCCCGGCTTCTGGGCCATCAGCCACTCGAAGAGGTCCACGGTGATCTCGTAGTCCTCGCTGCGGGTGACGTTGAACTCGAAGCCCGCGAAGCCACCGGGCTGCACGTGCACCATTTTGCCGCGCAGGCGCTCGGGCTTGCGCCCCTGCGGCCGGAGCTCGATCTCCATGCTCTTGCCCACCGCGTGCTGGTTGTGGACCTTGAGCAGCGCGCCGGTGGTGGAGATGTTGAGCACCTCCGCCTTCCACTCGTACGCGGAGTCGCGGAGGGTGACCGGGAAGCTGAAGTGGATGCGCGGCGCCGAGCGACGGTCGCGGATCAGCTCAACGCCAGGATCTGTGCGGGCCATGCGGGTGGTGCCTTCGACGCCTGCGGTGGATCTCTGCTAGCTGCTCGCGCCCTCGACCTGGGCCGGCGACTTGGCCCCGGCGCTGGCGCTCTCGCTCCAGAGCACCAGGTCGCCCTTGCGCAGCCACTCGCCATTGGGGAACGCGGCGTAGAACTCGGTGAGCACCGCATCCACGTCGGGCATGCGGTCTTCTTTCCGGTCCTGGGTCATCTTGTCGAAGATGGCGTCGAGCTGCGCAGGCACCTCGGTGCGCGCCTGGCTGGGCAGCGGCGAGCGGCGGCCCGGGAGCGCGCCGGTGAGCATCTCGTAGAAGAGGATGCCCAGCGAGTACACGTCGGAGACGGGGCCGGTGCCCTTCTGCCGCGCCATCAGCTCGGGCGGCAAATAGCCCATGCCGCCCGTGCCCACGATCACCTGGGGCATGCCCTTCTGCGAGTCGACCTCGATCACCCGGGTGAGCCCGAAGTCGGCGAGCTTGGCGTTGCCGAGCGGATCGATGAGGACGTTCTCGGGCTTCAAGTTCTGGTGGGTGAGCCCGGCCGCGTGCGCGGCGCGGAGGCCGTAGCACATCTGCAGGAAGAACCGGATGGCCTGGTCGACCTTGAGGCCCTTGCCCTCGGACTCGGTCATCTCGTCGCGGAGCGAGCCCGAGCAGAGCTCGAGCACGAAGTAGGGCCGCGCGTTGTCCAGGCTGATGTCGGAGACCTGCACCAGGCCGGGGTGGCGCACCGAGGCCTGCTGCTGAAGCTCCTTCTTGAGCCGCTTGAGCACCTCGCCGCGCTGCAAGAACGAGAAGTAGCCGAAGATGTCCTTCAGCTCTTTCACGGCCACGTCCACGCCGGTGGCGAGCATCTTGCCGCGGAACACCGAGCCGAGCGGGCCGGCGCCGAGGGAGTCGCCCTTGCTGTAGCGGCCGTCGAGATCGCCGCCGCCGCCGCTGCGGTCAACGTTCTGCTGGGTGGAGGGGCGCGGCATATCCATGGTGCGGCTCGGCTGCTGGGCCACTTGGGGCTCCATTTCCACTTGGACGGTGTTCTTGCCGGCGCGGCTCTTCTTCGACGGAGGCGGCGGCGGGGGCGGGACGGGATCGAACGGGCTGGCGCTCGCGGGCTCGCTGCTCTCGATGAGGCCGTCGGGGACCGGGTCGGCCTGCACCTGGAGGCGGATGGGCGCGGGGCCTTCCGACGGAGGCGGAGGAGGAGGCGGCGGCGGTGAGGCGCGCACCCGGGTGGCGTCGGCGGGATCCGAGCCGAGCCGGCTGGCGAAGTACTCCCCCACCGCTTCGCCGAAGCGCTCGCGCTGCGAGCCGTCGAGCACCTTCTCGCCCTCGCCCGTGAGCTGCAGACACGCCTCGCGGTCCATGGCGATGAAGTTGTACTTGCGGAGGAAGAAGAAATAGTTGTCGAACTCGAGCGTGACGCTGGGCTCGAGCGCGGTCTTGACGTCGGCGAGCTTGTTGCTGCGCCCGCCGCTCTTGTTGTCCTTCAGGTTCTTCAGGATGTAGAGCGCCTCGCCGGTGAGCTGCTCCCGGGTCAGTCGCTCCTGGCCGTCGCGCACGTTGCTGTCCCCGTGGCTGAGCGGCCCGAAGGCCGCGCTCTAGGAGCGGCAGCATATACCAAGTCCGCCCGAGGTCACGGGGCCGGATCCAGATCCGAAATTCGGTTCCTGGTTCAGCTGGAACCACTCTGGGATTGCGCACGCAGCTTGGCGCGCAGCTCGGCGAGGAAGTTCGTCTCGCGGTCGGGGCTCGCGTCCTTGGGCGGCGCGGTGAGGTCGTGCTCCTCGATCGCGTCCTTCGGCAGGTCCTGCAGGAAGCGCGAGGGCGTCCGCGGGATGAGCTTGTTGCGGAACAGGCGCTGCTTGCACCACGTCATCCAGAGCTTCTCTCGCGCGCGGGTGATGCCCACGTAGGCCAGGCGGCGCTCTTCGTCGAGGTTCTGGGCCTCGCCCTGCATGCCCTTGTGCGGAAGGATCTCCTCTTCCACGCCGCACAAGAAGACGAGCGGCCACTCGAGCCCTTTGGACGCGTGCAGCGTGGAGAGCGTCACCGCCTCGCCGGGATCAGCCTCCTCGCGCGAGTCGAGCGACATGGCGCGCAGGTAGCTCAGCAGATCGCGGCGTCCATTCTGGGCGTGCCGCTCGATGGAATCGAGGAGCTGGTCGAGCGCGGCAAGCCGCTTGTTGGCGGCCTCCAGGCTGGCGGCCGTGCGGCGGATCTCGTCGCGCAGGCCCACCTCCTCCACCAGCTCGCGGGCCACGCCATCGACGGTGGCCGCGTCGAAGCGCGCACGGTACCGCTCGACCAGAGCGCAGAACTCCTGAACCTTGGCCGCCGCACCGGGTGGCAAGTCCACGGCCTCGGCGTCCTTCAGCGCGGCCCAGAGCTGCGTGCCCTGCGCCACGGCGTGCTTGTGCAGCCGCTCCACCGACACCTCACCGATGCCCCGCGGCGGCACGTTGATGACGCGCAGAACCGAGAGCTCGTCGTCGGGGTTCACGCAGGCCTTGAGGTAGGCCAGCACGTCCTTCACCTCGCGGCGGTCGAAGAACTCCGGGCCGCCGCTCACTGCATAGGGAATCTGCATTCCCTGCAGGCTCTCCTCGACGGGCTTGCTCTGCGCCGAGGTCCGGTAGAGCACCGCGATCTCGCTGGGCCGTCGCCCGTTCTTGAGCGCCTGTTCGATCTCGCGGGAGATGAAGCGGGCCTCCTCGTCGTCTTCAGGGCAGGCCACCACCTGCACCGGATCGCCGCCGTGGCGGTCGCACCAGAGCTTCTTGGCCTTGCGAGCCACGTTGCCGGCGATGACCCCGTTGGCGCAGGCGAGCACGTTGCGCGTGGAGCGGTAGTTCTGCTCGAGGTAGACCTCCTTCGCGCCCGGGAAGTGGCGATCGAAGCCGAGGATGTTGTCCACCTCGGCGCCGCGCCAGCTGTAGATGGACTGGTCGTCGTCGCCCACCACGCACAGGTTCCGCCGCGCGCCGGAGAGGTGGCGCAGGAGATCGAGCTGGCTCTTGCTGGTGTCCTGGTACTCGTCGACCAGCATGTAGCGGTAGCGATCGATGTACTGCGCGCGCACGCCCTCGTGCTCGCGGAAGAGGCGCTCGGGCAAGATGATGAGGTCGTCGAAGTCGACCATGGCCTGCGCGCGCAGCGACTGCTCGTAGCGCGGAAAGACCATCGCCGTGATGAGGTCGTAGTCGTCGCCGAGGCCCTCGGCCTTGGGCTGGGGCGTGATCCCCGCGCACTTGGCTTTGCTGATGAGCGCCTGCACCTTGCGCGGATCGAACTTGCGGTCGTCGACGTGCGCGTCGCGCATGGCCCGCTTGATGACCGAGAGCTGATCTCCCGAGTCGGCGATGGCGAAGCGCTTGGGCAGCCCGAGCTCGCGGCCGGACTCCTTGAGCACCTCCAGCCCGAAGGCGTGGAAGGTGCACACCGTGAGCCCCTTGGTCTTCGCCAGGCCCTTGGCGAGCTTGGAGATGCGCTCGCGCATCTCCGCCGCGGCCTTGTTGGTGAAGGTGACGGCGAGGATCTGCGTCGCGGGGACTTTGCGGACCGCGAGCAGGTAGGCCACACGGTGGGCGATGACGCGCGTCTTGCCCGAGCCCGCGCCGGCGAGCACCAGCAGCGGACCTTCCGTCGTCCGCACGGCCTCGGCCTGCGGCGGGTTGAGGTGCGAGAGGTCCATGCCCGAAAACACGCGACGCGCCCCGGAGCAATCCGGAGCGCGTCGAGAGGTACCACGCTGAATCTGACCTGGCGAGTGCCAGCGCGGATCCGCGCGGATCCAACTACGGACAGTGGTTCTTGGCCTTGGCCTCGGACGCGTGCTTGTGCGGCAGCGAGTCCTTGCGGGTGATGTGCTCGATTTGCGTGGCTCCCTCGCAGCTGTCGATGGGCAGCGTGGCGGCGTACGTCTCGAGGTCGGCCAGGCAGCTGCTCACGTTCAAGTTGGCGTGGGTGAAGTCGTAGCCCTTGAAGCACTCCTCGAAGGCTTTGTCATAGCGCTGCTGCTGGAAGTAGAGCTTGCCCTGGTCGGCGAACGCGTTGGCGATGGCGTCGCGGTCCTGGGCCACCATGTCCGTCTCTTGATCCTTGGGCATGATCGCGTGGTCGGCCTCGATCTCCTGCTTGATGTCCTTGGCGGCGGCGTCGCGGTTGTGGCTGGTGATCTTCTCGTACGCGCCCTGGTGCTTGGAGTAGAGCTCGTCGGCGAACTGGAGGATCTTGTTCGCGCGGGTGGCGTCCTTGCCCTTGTCGCGGGCGCGCATGATGGCCAGGCGGCCCACCACCGGGTCCTTGGCGAAGAGCACCATGGCGTCGGCGAGATCGGGGTCGGCCGAGTACATCTTCTTGAGCTGGTCCTTGCGGGGATCCTCGCCGCCCGGGCCGATGGTGGTGCAGACCCAGCGCTTGTACTTGGGGTTCTGGACCCACTCGTCCTTGCCCTTGTAGCGCTTCTGCAGCTCGAGGAAGAGCTTCTGGAACTTGTCCTCGGTGCCCATGCAGACCGCAAGGTCCTCGTAGGCCTTGCAGGCGATCCACGCCTTCTCGAACTCGGCGGCCTTGTCCATCTTGAGGCAGGCGTCGCCGTTGCGCTTCTTCACCTGCTCGGCGCAGTGCTTGTAGTCGTTGCGCGCCTGGGCGATGTAGTACGAGTCACTCTCCACCTTCTCGAACTCGTCCATCGCGGCCTCTTCCTGGCCCACGCTGTAGAGCTCGTGCGCGTGCTCGAAGGCCTTCTGCTGGCCGAGCTCCTTCTCCGAGAGCTTCTTCAGCTTGCGCGCGTCGGCGTTGATGGGGTCGGCCTTGAGGACGTTGTCGCAGGCCTCCACGGCGCGCTTCCAATCCAGCGTGTTGCCCTCGGTGTCGCTGAAGGAGCGGCACATGCCGAGGAGCGCGGTGGCGTCCGGCGCAGCGTTCTGCTGCGCCTGGTTGGCCGGGTTGTCCATCGGGTTGGCGCTGGGCGGAGGCGTCAGCGCCTCGTGCGCCATGAAGCCCACCAGCAGCAGCGCGGCCGCACCGCCGCCGCCGAAGATGAGCAGCTTCTTCTTCTTCGCCGGGTCGCCGCCGCCACCCGCGCCGCCCGCGTTCTTGCCGAGCGAGGGGCCGGAGTACGTGAACTCCACCACGCCGAACTTCACCACGTCGCCGGGGCGCAGCGGGGCTTCGGTCACGCGCTCGTTGTTGACGTACGTGCCGTTGGCGCTGTTGAGATCGCGCACCACGTAGCCCGGGCCGCTCTTGCGCACTTCGGCGTGCCGGCGGGAGACGGAGTCGTCGTCGACGACGACCTCGTTGCCCTCCACGCGGCCCACCACCGAGACCATCTTCGAGAGCGCGAAGCGCTTTCCGGCCCAGGGACCGGTCATGCCCTTGAGGGTGCCGCGCGCGGCCGGCTGGGCCAGCGCGCCGGCCTCGCCGTCGTCCGTGTTTCCGCGGCGAGCCGGCGAGGAGCCGGAGGTCCCGCGCTTGGCGAGCGCCGTAGACGGGCCGTTGCGCTTGACCGCCTGCATCTGGCCAGTGCGCGCGCTCGAGCCCGCGGCCTTGCGGACACCCGAGGCCTGGCGCCGCGGCGTCCCCGCGCGCGCGGCGGCTGCGCTGAGCTGGACCTGAATGTTGGCGACCAGGATCTCCTGGCCCTCCTCCAGGGGTGTGGGCTCGCCGATGCGCTGGCCGTCCACGAAGGTGCCGTTGGAGGAGTTGAAGTCCTCCACCCAGATCTGCCCGCCGTCTTCGTAGAAGCGGCAGTGGTTCCGGGAGAGGCCGCCTTCGGGCAGGACAACGTCGTTGCCCTGTTCGCGGCCCACCTTGAGCTCGCCGGCCAGCTCGAACTGGTTCTCGGCTCCGTCGGGGGTGAGGAAGGTGAGGGTCGCCATTCTCGAATCGTCTCGCGCCGCGCGGGAGGTGTTGCTCCTACTCCTCGCGGAAGATGTTCATGTTCACCGGCACGCCACGTCGCTGCAGGTCGTCGTAGAACTTCGGGACGAAGCCCGTGGCCACGAAGCGCCCCTTCACCTTGCCCTCGTCGGTGAAGCCATCCTGCTTGAAGTAGAAGATGTCCTGGAGGGTGACGATGTCGACCTCCATGCCCGCCACTTCCGTGATGTAGGTGATGCGCCGGCTGCCGTCGCCGAAGCGCGTCTGCTGCACGATCATGTTCACCGCGGCGGCGATCTGCTCGCGGATGGCCTTCAGCGGCAGGTCCATGCCCGCCATCAGGCTCATGGTCTCCATGCGGGCGATGGCGTCGCGCGGGGTGTTGGCGTGCAGCGTGGTGAGCGACCCGTCGTGGCCGGTGTTCATGGCCTGGAGCATGTCGAGCGTCTCGCCGGAGCGGCACTCGCCGACGACGATGCGGTCGGGCCGCATACGCAGGCAGTTCTTCACCAGATCGCGGATGGTGATCTGGCCCTTGCCTTCGAGGTTGGGCGGGCGGCTCTCCAGCTGCACCCAGTGCGGCTGATAGATCTGCAGCTCGGCCGCGTCCTCCACGGTGACGATGCGCTCGTCGTCCTGGATGAACGAGGTCATCACGTTGAGCAGCGTGGTCTTGCCGGAGCCGGTGCCGCCGGAGATCACGATGTTCTTGTGCGACTTCACGCACATGTCCAAGAACTCCGCCATCTGCGGCGTGACGCTCTTGTACTTGATGAGATCCTCGACCTGCAGCTTCTCCTTCTTGAACTTTCGGATGGTGATGCAGGGGCCCTTGAGCGCGAGCGGCGGGATGATCGCGTTGACGCGGCTGCCGTCTTTGAGGCGCGCGTCGACCAACGGGCTCGACTCGTCGATGCGGCGGCCGATGGGCGCCACGATGCGCTCGATGACGCCGAGCACCGCCTGGTTGCTCGAGAAGATCTTCTCCGAGAGCACGATCTTGCCCTTGCGCTCGATGAAGATCTGGTTGGCGTGGTTCACCATGATCTCGCTGATGGCGTCATCGGCGAGGAACTCCTCGAGGGGCCCGAGGCCGAGCGCCTCGTTGAGCACGTCATCGAGCAGCGCGTCCGCGTCGACTTCTTCGGGGAGCTCACCGTCCGCCGCCATCTGATCGATGATGTCGCGGATGGCCTTCTCGGTGCGCTGCCACAGCTCCTCGTCACCGAGCTTGTCCATGTCGAGCCGGCGCAGGTCGAGGTACTCGATGAGCCGGTCGTGGATGTCCTTCTGGAGCTTGGCGTAGGCCTCGACGGCAGGGTCCACCTTGTGGACTTCGCGCGCCTTCATGGGCCCGCCGCGCTTGGGCGCCTCGTCTTCTTCCTCGTCGCGGCGCGCGGGCTTGGCCTGGGCCTTGGGCGGCGGCGCGGGCGCGCGCTGCGGCGCCTTGGCGGGGACCTTCGCGGGCGGGGCGCGGGTCTCCTCGGGCGGCTCCTCGTCCTGCGGCTCGTCGGCGTAGTCGTCGGCGGGCTGCTCGTCCTCGTACTGCTCCTCGGCGCCTTGGTCGTCGTAGCCCTCGTCGGCGCCGGCCTCGTCCTCGGCCTCCATCACCTTCAGCGTGTAGTCGCCGATGAGCACCGTGTCGCTGGGCTTGAGCACCTGCGGCGCGGTGATCTTCTTGTTGTTGACGAAGGTGCCGTTTGTGGAGCCGAGGTCCACGAGCACGAACTTGGCGTCCTTGAGGACGATCTTGCCGTGGTTCTTGGAGACGTTTCCCTTGGCAAGGACGATGTCGTTGCCGGGGATTCGGCCGATGGTGACCTCGTTCTTGTCGAACTCCATCACCCGGTTGGACCCGGTTTTCTCAGTAATGCTGACGGCGAACATAGGGGCGCTGCGCCTCCGGTGGGACGCGTCGGCGCTGCGCATGACGCAGCCCGACTCGAAGATCGTGGTGGCAGAGCTTACACGGCTTTTTTCCGGGCTCCAATGCCGTCGCGGGCATGCCCCACCCGAGCCCGGAGCTCGAAAAACGCGAGAGCCCGAGGCAACGCGCCCCGGGCTCCCGAACCTCGAATTGCTCGCTCGGTCAGTCGAAGATGCTGAAGGTGACCTCGTCGCGGGCCTGCTTGTAGCGGTTCTTGATGTCCTCGATGATCTTCTGCACGCGCTCGGTGTCCGGATTCACGATGCGCGGGGTCACGAAGATCACCAGCTCGCGCTTGCTGCCCTGGAACGTGCGGTTCTTGAAGAACTCGCCGATGAGCGGGATGTTGCCGGGGCCCGGCAGCTTGGAGACGTCCTTCTCTTCGTCGTTCTGGAACACGCCGGAGAGCACGATCGTCTCGCCGTGGCGCACGGTGACGTTGGTCTTCACCTTGCGGGTGCGGAAGCCGGGCACGCTGATGTTGGCGCCGATGGCCACCGAGACCGAGCGGTCGATTTCCGAGGCCTCCGTCTCGATGAGGGTCTGGATGTTGCCGTTGCGGTCGGCCGTGGGCTTGATCTTGAGGATCACGCCGTAGTCCTTGAACTCCACCGCGAACTGGTTGGCGGTGATCATCGGGATCGGGACCTGGCCGCCGGCGAGGAACTCGGCGGTCTCACCCGAGGCGCACACCAGCTTGGGCTGCGCGAGCACGCGAGCGTAGCCGTCGGAGAGCGAGAGCGAGAACGCGAAGTCGGAGCTGGCGCCGGTGGTGGTGTTGAACTGGCCGGTGAACTGACCGGGGCCAGGGATGATGTTCTGGTTGCCCAGCACGAACGAGTACGCGGTCGAGCCGGCGATGTCGGTGGGCCACTTGATGCCCAGGTGGTCGGTGTTGCTGCGGCGGATTTCAACCAACTGCACCTCGGTGAGCACCATGCGCTTGATGCCCACGGTGAGGAGGTTCTCCACGTGCTCGCCGATGGCCTTGGTGATGAGCTCGGCCTTCGACAGGTCCTGCTGCGACTCCACCGAGCCCTCGAGGAAGATGGTGGTGCCCACCACGTTGGCCTGCACGTTCTTCAGGCCGGCCTTCTGGAGCGCGGCGTTGAGGTTGTTGGCCACGAGCTTCTTGGCGTTGGGCGCCACCTTCACGAAGCTCTTCACGTTCGGGTAGAGCTGGGTGATCTGCGTGACGCGCTCGTTGTCCTCGGCGGTGTACGCTTGGCCGTCGAGGTAGATGCGGTCGCCCACCATGCGCACCGTGATGCCTTCGCGGTCGCCGAGGAGCTTGCGGATTTCACCGATGACCTCGTTCGGGTCCTGCTTGCGGACGCTGATGAGGTAGGTGAGCCGCTGCCCGCTGGTGCGGAAGATGATGAGGGTGGTCCGACCTTCGGCCATGCCCACCACGAGGATCTGGTTGGAGCCCACCGGCTTCACGTCGGCGACGTTCGGATCGCCGACGGCGATCTTGGCCACGTTGCTGACGCTGATCACCTTCTGGCTACCGACGCCGAGCGCGATGGTGTTGTTGCTGTCCTGCGCGCTGGCGACCGCCGGCAGCGCCAGAAGCGCCGCCACCGCCAGAAGCTTGGTGCTACCCACGAGGCCTCGCATGCGTTCTCCCTCTAGAACGAAGCGGCGGAGGAATGCCCCCGCCGTGAAACTTGAAACTCGCTAGTGCGACACAGAATCCAGAAGCGGGTGCTGCCAGTCCCACCACATGGCCCAGACGCTTCCCACCGCAATCGCTACGCCGTACGGCACGTAAGTCTTCTCGGCGGGCGGCCCGTCCATGCGCTTGATGCGCAGGGCATGGGCCAGCTTGCGGCCCATGTTCACGAACGTGTCCACCAGACTGCCCTTCCACACCACCACCAGGATGGCCTCGAGCCCGCCCACCAGCGCCGTGAACATCAGCGCCGAGACCACGCCAGGAATGCCCAGCGCCGCGCCCACCGCGGCCATGAGCTTCACGTCGCCGGCCATCATTCCGCCGGTGAGCATCATCACGAAGAACACGCCAAAGCCGATGAAGAGCCCCGCCAGCCCCGAGGCCAGGCCCCAGGTGTTGGTGAGGGGGTTTATCGGCCCGCCGTGCACCAGCCGGATCAGCAGCGACAGGAGGATGGTGGGCAGGGTGATCACGTCGTAGATGAGGCGGCTCTTGATGTCGGTGACGGCAGAGATCACCAGCGCCAGCCCGAGCACCGCATAGAGGACGATCTGGACGGTGGGCATCGGTGGGCACAAGGCGACAAAGGTCCGGGGCACTACAACAAATCGTCACAGGCCGGTCAATCGCTCGGTGAGCTGGCGAGCGACTTTTTTTTCGACCCGAAAACACCTGCGCCCCGACCCGACCGGGTGAGGTCGGCGACGGGGCGCGGGAAAACGGGCGAGGCGCGGCTCAGCGGAAGAGGCAGCGCACCTTCTCGGAGCAGATGAAGTACTCGTCGCCGTCGTCGATCTTGCGGCGCTTGATGCGCTGCTTGTTGAACCAGGTGCCGTTCGACGAGCCCAGGTCCTCGATGAAGAAGTCGGAGCCGTCACGCACCACCGCGGCGTGCTCGCGCGAGACTTTGCCGCTGTTGATGACGAAGTCGCAGTGCTTGCCGCGGCCGATGAGGAAGCGGTCCTTGGTGACCTTGAGCAGCTCGCCGTCGTCGCTGGTGAGGTAGAGCAGCTTCTCTGCGCCGGCTTGCGCGCCGTTGTTGGTGAGGTCGCTGTTCACCACCGCGGGGCTGGGCCGCGCGGACTCCTTGGGGCCCTTGATCAGCCGCTCGAGCTCGGCGGCGGTCTCGAGCACGCGTTCAGCGACCTCACGACGCTTGGGATCGTCGTCCATCGGCGCGTCGTAGCGCTGGGCGCCTTCGGAGGCGGGGGCGCTGCGACGGGCGGGCGGCGGAGGCGGCGCGAAGTCGTCGGCCGGCGGAGCGGAGTCGCCGCGCCGGGCAACAACTGGGGGCGGCGCGCGGCGAGGCGGCGGAGGAGCCGGCTCGGGCTCGGGCTCCGGCTCCGGCTCGGGCTCGGCGGCCTCTTCCTCGGCAGGCTCGGGCGCGGGCTCTTCGAAGTCGGGCTCCGGCGCGGGCGCAGGCCGCGGACCCTTGGCAACGCCGTTTGCCGAGGTCGCTGGCGCAGCAGCATTGCCGCCGGGCGCCGCCATGAAGCCGTTGAGGCGCGCGTAGGTGAAGAGGGCTTGGTTGATGAGCGAGGCGGGATCCGTGCCCATCTCCCGAGCAATCTGATCGTAGGTCGACCAGAGGTTCTCGGGAATGGAGACGTTCTTCGACTTGCGCGAGTTCTGTTCGATCATCGCCATTCTCGAACCGACGAGCCAGCAGGGCTCGTCCTAGACACTAACAGGTCGGCCCAGGGGATCAAATCTTGGGCCAAGGTCTACTGATACTCCGTGACGCCGCTGCTGGTGCCCGGCTCCACCGCCGCCGGATCAATCTCGGAGAGCTCGCTCCCCAGCGCGCTGCCCGGGTAGCCCACGTAGAACTTGCGATCAGCCGGCGCCCAGACCGCGGGCTGTGGCTGGATGGCGTTGGCGCCGCCGCCGGAGTTGTTGGGCGTGACGCCGCTCTGCACGCTGAACACGAACTCCGCGCCCGGCGTGTCGCCGCCGCCATCGGCCAGGTTGGGCACGAGCCCGGAGCCCATGGTGAAGGAGAGCGCCGGCCAGGCGGGGTCGAAGCCCGGCAGGCCCGGGTAGAGGTAGGGCACGGTGCTCAGGAACGCCTGGCCCGACGCCACGCGGCCGAGGTAGCCCGAGGCCGTCCCGAGCACCACGTACGGCGCCGCGGGCGTGGCCACGTGCACGGTGTACGTGCCGGTGCCGCCGAGCGGGTAGCAGTCGGTCGTGATGGGCGGGTTGGCGAGGAGCTGCAGCTCGCCCACGGCCACGCCGGTGACGGTGGCCTCGGTGGTGCAGCCCGCGCCGCCGCCAGCGAAGTCCACCACGTCGCCGATTTGCACGCCGAGGCTCACGAAGTCCGCGGCGGGATCGCTGAGCACGTCGGCCGTGGCGCCGCCGTCGGCGCTGCTCACCACCGTGGCGTTCCGATCGATGAGCACCGGCAGGTTGCCGAGGTACGCGACCACGATCTCCTGGGTGTCGAGCCCGCCCGGGCCGGCGTCGAGGCTCTGCGGGCCCTGACCGGCGTCGATGTCGACCGGGCCGCCGTCGAGGAAGCCCACCACCCCGCTGAGGGTCGTGGGGGGCGTGCCCGGCGTGGCGGCGTTGAAGATGCGGCCGGTCTCGCCGTCGAGGAAGTAGACGAAGCCGTTCGTCGACGGCGCGGCCACGAGGATGCGCGGCCGGCTGTTCCCGTTGAGGCAGTTCACGCCGCCGAGGCGGAGGTTGCCGCCGGTCGCCGTGCTGGTCGCCACCGCGAGATCGGTCACCGCGCCGGGGATGCGCGCGGGCGGCTGCGGAATTCCAGGCGACGAGCTCACCACCTGGCCGTCATGGACCGTCTGCACGCCGCCGCAGCGCTCGCCCAGCGGACAGCCGGTGCTCTGCACCAGCACGTACACGAACTGGCCCGCGCCCACGGTGCCAGGGTTGATGGGCGCCGGGCCCTCGACGCCGCCGTCGACGAAGGTGCAGTCGTCGGACGGATCAGGCGTCTCCACGGCCTCGGGGTTGAAGATCACGCGCCCCGCAGGACCGCCCACGTCCACGCGGGTGATGCCGCCGCCGTCGAGCGCCAGGAAGATGAGACCGCCGCCCGCGTCGGCCGCGGCCGCACCGGAGGGCGCCAGTGAGTCGCCGATGGCGAGCGTCTGACCGTCGGGCGAGAGGTCGATCCCCGCGGGCGCAGCAGTGCCGAGCTGGTAGGCCACCTGCGCGGTGAGCGGCGTGCCACCGTCGGGCAGGAGCGCTGAAGGCGGCGGCACGTCCACCGTGGCCACCGCGCCCTGCCCGTTCCCGAGCGCCAGACCCACGTAGAGCCGCGCACCCGCGCCGCCGTCGCTCACCGTGCGCGCCACCATCGACAGCGGCGTGCCCGGCAGCGCCACCTCGGCCTCTTCGCGCTGATCGGCCACGACCACGGCGCCGATGCGGTCGGTCACCGTCGAGAGCGAGAACACGTACGCGCCGGTCGCGCCCGTCGGGTCGGTGTCGGGGGTCAGGGCCACGGGCCGCGTGGCCACGGGGATGCTGAGCACGTAGATCGGATTGGGCGCCGGCGCGAAGGTGCGCACGCCGCCGTCGGGAGGAAGCAGGAGCACGCGCAGCTCGTCGCTGTTCGTCGAGGCGACGAAGACCTCGTTGCCGCTCACCGCCAGCGCCTGCGGCGACACGAGATCCGCGGGCAGCGTGGTCGGCTGCGTGTTGCACGCGGCGAGCGCGAGCAGGCTGAGCGCGAAGAGCCGCTTCATTGCGGGCACTCCGGCGGCCGCGCGCTGACCGTGTCGTTGAGGCAGTTCTCGTTCGGGCCAACGGTGGCGAGCACGACTGCGCTGGCGGGGTTGTCGAGGTCGGGGATCTCGGTGATGGCCAGATCGCCGCGGCCGAAGGCCGTGGTGTAGAGCCGCGCGCCCGAGCCGCCGCCCGGGACCGGCCCCACCGCGAGCCCGAAAGGCTGCTCACCCACGCCGCGGAGCTCGGTCACCACGCGGCCGATCTCGTCGTCGTAGATGGCCACCACGTTGGTGTTCTCGCAGCTCACCGCCACCAGATCGCGCCGGCCGGGCCCGCGGGGGATGAGCGCGATCTCCGCCGCGCCCGAGGGCAGCGGGATGGCGCCGATGATCTCGAAGCGCGGGCTGCCGGAGACGTCGGGCGTCACGTCGAGCACCGCCAAAGCGTCCGGGCTGCGGGTGGTCATGTAGAGCCGGGTGCGATCGCTGGCGAGCACCATGGAGCGGATGTCGCGCACGTTGAGCTGCGTCGAGAGATCGATCGCCGTGGCGCCAGCGTCGGTCTCGAACTGATCCTCCGGCACCACCCGCAGCGGCGCGCTGGTGAAGGCCGTGTTGGCGCCGGAGATGGGCCGGCTGCCCACCATGATCAGCCCGCCGAACTCCTCGAGGGCGGCCGGGGCCTCCGAGCCAACCGGGGTGTCGGCCGCGCCCATGGCGAAGAGTTGGACGTCGCCCATGGTCAGCGCGTTCACCCGCGCCAGGTAGGCCACCAGCGACAGGTCCGAGCCGCGCGGGTTGTCGAGCGGCGTGAGCGCGCCCACGTAGACCTGGTCGTTCACGACCAACGGACGGTACGCGTCGATGATGGGCTCGCCGAGCGGCGCTGCGACCGCCGAGCAGTCGTTCGCGGCTGCCCCACCGGCGTCCACGTTGGTGTTGGGCGCGCAGGCGAGGTTCGCGCCGTCGAGGTCCACCGCGTCGAGCGCGTTCACCTGACGGCCGGCGACGAAGAGCCTCCGCGCGTTCGGCCCGGTGTTGGGAAGGTGCGCCAGCGCCACCGGCCCGCCGAAGACGTCGATGTCCACCTGCTGCGCGAGCGGCGCCATCACGTTGCCGATGACGACGGGCGAGGCGGGCGCGTTGGCCGCGGTGGGCAGCGGACCACCGTCGTCGAGGCGCACGTCGGCGCTCATCGACGCGAGGGTGCCGCGGTTGAAGCGGAGGTCGAAGTCGCTGGAGACCACGTAGACGAAGCCGGGACCGCCGTTGGCGTCGGGCACGTAGGCCACGCCCGTGGGGTAGTAGAAGCCGGCGAAGGGCTGTCCCACGGCGGGCGGCGGCTTGCCCGGGTTGGTCTGCGCGCACGCCGTCAAGCTGAGCGCCAGGCCCGCAACCGCGAGACGCGTCGACAGCTTGGCGGTGAGCGGGATGGCGACCTGGGGGGAGCGCATGCGGGCGCCGAGATTGGCCCGCTCGCGACGCGCGCGATCCGGGCTCCAAAGGGCGGCGGAGAATAGGGGCGCGCCCCCGAGCGGTCAACGATTTCCGGCCGGGTGGCGCACACTT
Source organism: Deltaproteobacteria bacterium (assembly GCA_018266075.1). Classification (GTDB taxonomy): domain Bacteria; phylum Myxococcota; class Myxococcia; order Myxococcales; family SZAS-1; genus SZAS-1. Next base: position 20,703 of record JAFEBB010000055.1, read on the forward strand.
CTGAGCGCAAGCCAACACGCGGGCTAGACTCGCGCGGTGTCCACTCCCGGCCACATCTGCGCGGCGTGTCCGAAAGCGATCAGCAAGACCTGCTGCCAGCCCGGCGAGCCGCACGGCCTGGCCACGCTCACCGGCGGCGACATCGCCCGCATCCGCGAGGCCACCCGAAAGCCCGCGCGCCACTTCGTCGACGAGGAGGCCTTCGGTCCCCTGGAAGCGCACGGCCACGCGCAGCTCCGGCCCGCCAACGCGAACGCGATCGTGCGCGGCGTGCGCCGGCACCTGCGCGCGTGGGACGGCGCCTGCGTCTTCCACTCGGCCGAGAGTGGCTGCAGCCTGAGCGCCGACGTGCGCCCGCTCGCTTGCCGGCTCTACCCGTTCGAGGTCGACGCCCACGGCCAGGTTCGGCTGGTCATCGCCGGACGCTGCCACGCCGAGGAGGCGCTCGCTTCCCCGAAAGAGGTGCTGGCCGCGCTGGGGCTGGACGAAGCCTCCGTGCGCGCGCTGCACGATCAGCTCTGCGAGGAGCTGCTCCACGACGCCCGCTTGGCCGGAGAGTAGGCCCGCGCCCGAACGGCCCGTCCGTGCTGCCTGGCCGTTTCATGCCCAACACAACGGCATGACTCTCCCCATCGTCCTCGCCCTCTTCGCGGTTGCGGTTCTCCTGCTGGCGCTGATGGCGGCCCGTCCGCGCCTGCGCCGCGCCCAGATGGCTGCCGAGCCCCCCGCGCGGCCCGTGGCCCCCGAGCCCGCGCCGACGTGGCTCACCGAGCTCACGCCCGGCGAGCTGGCGGAGCTGTGCCTGCGGCTGCTGTCGCGCATGGGCTACGCCATGCTCGCGCAGACCGTGGAAGGCGATCGCGCCGAGGTCACCGCCACCGACGACCTCTCCGCCAACGGCCACCGCATCCTGCTGCGCGCGTTCGCGCACGTGGCCGGCCCGCTCACTCGAGAGCGGCTGCACGAGGCCATCGAGCACGCGCGCAACGAGGGCGCGAGCCGGGTGATCGTGGTCGGCGTGGCGGGCTGGACGCTCGACGCCGAGCACGCCGCGCAAGAGCTCCCGCTCGAGCTGCTCGACGGCGCAGACCTCGCGGCGCTCACCGCCCAGCACCTGCCCGAGCTGGAGCAGGAGCGGCATCCGACCGTGCCGCCGCCCTCGCCCTTCGCCGAGCACGGCCCGCACGTCGATGCTTAGCCAAGCGCCTTCTTGAGCTCGCCGGCGATCTGGTCGGCGTAGCCCTGGTTGCGGCGAGCGTCGGGGCCTTCCACGAGCACACGGGCCTTGGCCTCGGTGCCGCTGAAGCGCACCAGCACACGGCCGTCCTTGCCGAGCGCGCCCTCCACGCTTCGAATCGCCTTCACCACCGTGGGCAGCTCGCCGAGCTCGCGCTTCTCCTTCACCGCGATGTTGAGCTGCGTCTGCGGGAAGAGCGTGAGGAAGCGCGCCAGCTCGCTGAGCGGCTTGCCGCTCTTCACCATCACCGCAAGCAGGTTGAGCGCCGCGATCGCCCCGTCGCCGGTGGTCGCGTGGTCCAGGAAGATGAGGTGCCCGCTCTGCTCGCCGCCGAAGTTGAAGCCCGAGCGGCGCATCTCCTCGACCACGTAGCGATCGCCCACGCGGGTGCGCACCACCTTCACGCCGATGCCGGCCATGGCCTTGTCGAGGCCCATGTTGCTCATCACCGTCGCCACCAGCGTGCGCTTGGCCAGCGCCTTGCGCTCGGTGAGCTCGCGGGCGCAGATGGCCATGATGGCGTCGCCGTCGACGATGTTGCCCTTCTCGTCGCACACGATGACGCGGTCCGCGTCGCCGTCCATGGCGATGCCGAGATCGGCGCCGTGCTTCTGCACCGCCTTGGCCATGTGCTCCGGGTGCAGCGCGCCGACCTTGGCGTTGATGTTCTTGCCGTCCGGCGCGACGCCCAGGCGAATCACCTTCGCGCCCAGCTCCTCGAACACCGCGGGCGCGACCTTGTAGGAAGCGCCGTGCGCGCAGTCCACGACGATGGTCAGCCCGTCGAGGGTGAGCTCTTTGGGGAAGGTGTTCTTGAGGAAGACGATGTAGCGGCCCTGGGCGTCCTCGATGCGGTAGGCCTTGCCGATCTTGGTCGCCGTCGGGCGCATCGCGTCCAGCGAGCTGGAGGCAATGAGCTCCTCGATCTTCATCTCCACTTCGTCGGGGAGCTTGAAGCCGTCGCGCGAGAAGAACTTGATGCCGTTGTCCTGGTACGGGTTGTGGCTCGCAGAGATCACCGCGCCCGCGTCGGCGCGCATCGATTGGGTGATGAAGGCGATGCCCGGCGTGGGGAGCGGGCCCACGAGCATCACGTCCACGCCCATGGAGCAGATGCCGGCGGCGAGCGCCTGCTCGAGCATGTAGCCCGAGAGCCGCGTGTCCTTGCCGATGACCACGCGGTGCCGGTGGCTGCCGTTGCGCATGAGGTGGGCCACGGCGCGGCCGAGCTGCATGGCGACCTCCGTCGTCATCGGCCAGACGTTGGCCACGCCGCGGACGCCGTCGGTGCCAAAGAGCCTGCGCGCCTTGGCGGGCGCGTCGAACTTGATCGCCATGGAACTCCCTCGCCCCCGTTCTCTCCGAACGGCCAGCGAAAATCTAGGCCCGGTTCCGCGCCTGCGCCCCGCTGTCATGAGGCAGCCAGAACCGCGTCGGCAAGCTTCAGCGCCTCGACCGTCGGCTTGACGTCGTGCACCCGCACGATCGACGCGCCCCGCATCGCGCCCGCCACCGCCGCCGCGATCGAGCCCTGCAGCCGCTCGCTTGGCACCTTGCTTCCCGTGAGCGCGCCGATGAACGACTTGCGGCTCGCGCCGAGCAGCACGGCATGTCCGAGTGCGGCGAACGCGCCCAGGCCATTCAAGAGCGCCACGTTGTGGTCCACGGTCTTGCCGAAGCCAATCCCGGGATCGACGGCGATGCGCTCGCTCGCCACGCCCGCTTCCTGCGCACGCGCCGACGCCTGCGCCAGGAACGACGCGATCTCGCCGAGCAGGTCCTCGTACGTCGGCGCGACCTGCATGGTCTTGAAGTCGCCGCCGCGGCTGTGCATCAAGCACAGGCTGGCGCCTCGCTCGGCGACCAGCTTGGCGAGCTCGGGCGCGTGGATGAGCCCGGTCACGTCGTTCACGATCGTCGCGCCGGCATCGAGCGCCGCGCGCGCGACCGGGAGCTTGCGGGTGTCGATGGAGATCGGAACGCGCGTCTGCTTGGCGAGCCCTTGAATCACGGGCAGCACGCGCGCGAGCTCGTCGTCATCGGTGAGCTCGGTCATGCCCGCGCCGTAGACGTTTCCCGCAGGCCGCGTGCTCTCGCCGCCGATGTCGAGGAGGTCCGCGCCCTCCTCGACGAGCCGCAGGCCGTGCGCGATCGCCGCGCCCGAATCGAGGAACTTGCCGCCGTCGGAGAACGAGTCGGGCGTCACGTTGATCACGCCCATCACCGACGTACGCTCGGGCAGGAGTGTGTCGCCAATCCTCCACCGGGCCCGCCCGCGCGTGTGCAGCCCCGCGAGGATCGCGGTGGTCAGCTCGCCCGCGCCCAGCTCGCGCACCAGCCGCTGGTGCTGCGCCAGCCGCCCCGACAGGAGCGCCGCTCCGGGCGCGCGCTCGCGATCGCCCACGAGCAGTTGGGGATACGGCTCCACGCCCGGTGCGTCCGCGGTCGTCGCGAGCGCCTTGAGGGTGGCGATGTCGTCCTTCGACAGCCCGCTCAAGGCCAAATGCACGCCCACCAGCTTGTCCTGCGCGTACTCCCGGGCGGCGCGCGGCAGCCCGAGCGCCGCGGTGAGCGCGCCGTGCAGGCTGGGCACATCATCGGCGGCGATGCGGCGCGCGCGAATCACGGGCAGCTCCAGAAACGCGAAGGGCGGCCAGCTGGCCGCCCCTCGAAGACGAACATCACAATTCGGTTAAGCCTTCTCCGGCTCGCCCAGCTTCCCGAGGCCCTCGAGCGCGTCGAGGATCTTCTTCTTCTCCTTCTTCTCGGGGGCCTTCGGCGCCGCGGTGGAGACCTTGATCGCCGGCTTGGGCTTGCTGAGCGGCTTGCCGTCCATGATGAGGTCGATGTCGGCGGCGTCGATGGTCTCGTACTCCATCAGCGCGTCGGCCATCGACTTCAGGATCGGAAGGTGCTCGAGGAGGATCTTCTTGGCGCGGTCGTAGTTGTAGGTCACCAGCTCGCGCACTTCCTTGTCGATGTCGATGGCGGTGGCCTCGGAGTAGTCCTTGCCGCTGGCCATCTCACGACCGAGGAACGGCTCGCCTTCCTTCCGGCCGAAGGTGAGCGGGCCCATCTTGTCGCTCATGCCCCACTCGCAGACCATCTGGCGGGCGAGCTCGGTGGCGCGCTCGATGTCGTTGCCGGCGCCGGTGGTCTTCTGGTTGAAGATGATCTCCTCGGCGATGCGGCCGCCCATGAGGATCGCGATCTGGTTGACCGCGAACTCCTTCGACAGGTTCAGGCGATCTTCCGCGGGCAGCTGCTGGGTGAGGCCGAGTGCGCGGCCGCGGGGGATGATGGTGACCTTGTGCACCGGGTCGGCGCCGGGGACCACGCGGGCCACGATGGCGTGACCGGCCTCGTGCACGGCGGTGGTGCGCTTCTCGCGCTCGCTCATCACCATGGACTTGCGCTCGGTGCCCATGAGCACCTTGTCCTTGGCGCTCTCGAAGTCCGCCATGTCGACGAACTCCTTGTTCTGGCGAGCGGCGAGCAGCGCGGCCTCGTTGACCAGGTTCTCGAGGTCCGCGCCGGAGAAGCCGGGCGAGCCGCGGGCGATGGCGTCGAGGTCCACTTCCTTCATCGGCACCTTGCGGGTGTGCACCGCGAGGATGCCCAGGCGGCCGCGCACATCCGGCCTGGGGACGACGATGCGGCGATCGAAGCGGCCGGGCCGGAGGAGCGCCGGGTCGAGCACGTCGGGGCGGTTGGTGGCGGCAATGAGGATCACGCCCTCGTTGCTCTCGAAGCCGTCCATCTCCACGAGGAGCTGGTTGAGGGTCTGCTCGCGCTCGTCGTGACCGCCGCCGAGCCCCGCGCCGCGGTGGCGACCGACGGCGTCGATCTCGTCGATGAAGATGATGCAGGGCGCGTTCTTCTTGCCCTGCTCGAAGAGATCGCGCACGCGGCTGGCGCCCACGCCCACGAACATCTCCACGAAGTCCGAGCCGGAGATGCTGAAGAACGGCACGCCCGCTTCACCCGCGACGGCCTTGGCGAGCAGCGTCTTGCCGGTGCCGGGCGAGCCCATGAGCAGCACGCCCTTGGGGATGCGGCCGCCGAGCTTGGTGAACTTCTTCGGGTCCTTGAGGAACTCGATGATCTCCTCGAGCTCTTCCTTGCACTCGTCGATGCCGGCCACGTCGCTGAAGGTGACCTTGTTGGCGTGCTCGCTGAGCAGCTTGGCCTTGCTCTTGCCGAAGCTCATGGCCTTGCCGCCGCCGCTCTGAAGCTGCCGCATGAAGAAGATGAAGAAGAGGATGAGGAAGACCAGGGGCAGGTACTGCACCAGCAGCGTGACCAGGAAGCTCTGGTTCTCGCCGCCCTCGAACTTCACCTGCACGCCGTGGTTGCGCAGGTCGGCGATGAGCGCGGTGTCGGCCTTGTCCGGGCCGGTGGTGCGGAACTCGTGCTCGTCGGTGAGCTTGCCGGTGTATTGATCGCCCTTGATGTCGACCGACTTCACGAGCTTCTGGTCGGCCTTGTCCAGGAACGTGGTGAAGTCGATCACCTGCGACTCGTTCTGGGCGTGGTTGAAGAGCTGGTAGAAGCCCACGAACAGCAGGATCAGGACCACCCAGAGCAACACGGTCTTGTACTGGCGCATGCGATCCTTCCGGCGCCGCGTGGCCCGCGGAGCCTCCCCGAAATCCCGTTTCACCCCAACTCAAAGTTGCCGAAGTTTGCCGGGAATTTCGACTACGGCCCGCCTCTGCGGGCCATCTTGAACGGTACCAAGAACCACCGCGCGCCTCAACACCATTCCCCGGCGGGGAGCGGCCCTTGGCGAGCTTCGTCTTTGAGTAACGCATGGGCGCGGCGTTTGCTCGGTCGCGAGCCCGCAGGGAGCGGAGCTTTGCATTACTTCATGATCGGCGTCACGCGCACGAGCAACCCCGGCGACGCGCCCTGCCCCGCGCGCACCGAAGCAGCCACCCGGTGGCCCACCACCCAGAGCAGCGTGCCGTGCGCGTCGACCAACACGGGCACCTTGGAGCGCTCCGCCCGGGGAACCTTGCGATCCACGAGCAGGCGCTTCACGCGCACCGTCCCGCGCTCGCCCTGGAGCCGGTCGCCCGGCGCCACCGGCCGCAGCGAGAGCGGCAGAGCCACCTCCAGCGGCAACGCGAGCTCGAGCGGGCCTGCTGCCCTCGCGTGCGGCACCTTCGCCAGCTCGACGCGCAGCCCGGCCCACGCCAGCTCGCGCGCTTCGCCGAGCGGGAGCTCGACAGGCCCACCGCGCGGCTGCTTGCCGACGGGCGCCACGAGCACGCGCTCGCCCGCGCGCACGACGACCTTCCGACCGAGCTCCACCTCGCGCGCGCCAGACTGGTGAACGGCCTTCGCGGCGGATTGGAGCTGCGACTCATTGGGGGAGAGCCCCAGCGCTTCGCATTGGGCGCGCAGCCAGCGCCTCAGCACGGCCGCGGGGACCTCGCGCAGCTCCTCGCGCCGGTCGCCCAGTCCATTTGCCCAGGCGGCCAGCGCGGCCTCGTCGTCGCGGGCGAGGGTGGCGAAGCGGGCGAGCGCGCGATCGGCGCCCTGGCCCATGGCCTTGCGGAGCTCCGGCAGCACGCGATGGCGGATGCGATTGCGCGAGCGGGCGAGGTCTTGGTTGCTCGGGTCGTCGACGAGCGGCGCCTCGCCGCGCTCGGCCAGGAAGCGCTCGATCTCGGGCCGTGTCACACCGAGCAAGGGCCGCAGCACCCGCCCGCGCCGCGGCAGCACGCCCCGCGCGCCGCGCGCTCCTGCCCCGCGCGAGAGCCGGAGCAGCACCGTCTCCGCTTGATCGGTTGCGGTGTGGGCCGTGGCGATCCATCGCGCGTCGAGCTCGTCGGCCAGGCGCTCGAGCGCCGCGTAGCGCGCACGCCGGGCGGCCGCCTCGAGTCCGCCTTCGCGCTCCACGTTCACGCGCGCGCTCACCATCGGCAGGCCGCGCTGCCTGGCCCAGGCCTCGACGCGCTTCACCTCGTCCGCGGATCCCGGACGAAGCCCATGATCGACCGTGGCGATGGCGACCGAAAGCCCCAGCCGAGGTGCAACTTCGGCGATCGCCAAAGCCAGGGCGATGGAGTCGGCGCCGCCGGAGACGGCCGCGACCACGCGCTCGCCTGGCGACGTAACCTGCCGCAAACACGACAAGACCGCCCGGGTCAGGGGGCTGCGCTGCAAGCTCTTTGACCGATGCCGGGGCATGCCTTGGGCCCTGTTGAACGGCGCGACGCGGGCGCTTATGATTTAGCTTGACAGAGGCCCAGAAATAACCTCAGGCCGGGGATGGTTGGCATCGGGCGTGGGTGGGAATGGGGGCGGCAGGGGCAGGGGTTTTCGCCGCATCGTTCTTTCTCAACTTGGGCTCAGGGGTCCCCCCCTCCCCCTCTGGGCCCTCGGAGGCGCCAGGAGAAATCCTGGCACCTCCACTTTCTGGGAGCCACTTCGGCTCCCGCCGTTGGGCCTAGGGGTCCCCCCCTCCCCCTCTGGGCCTGGGCCGCTCAGGAGCAATCCTGGGCGGCTCTTTTTTTTCTAGGGCTCTTCCTCGAGCTCTTCATCCGTCCACGGGGCGTTGACCGCGCTCTTCACGCCCGCGAGCGCGCCCAGCCGCCGCGCGCGCTCGAGCCAGCGCGAGCCCTCTTCGTCCTCGGCGTCGACGAGGCCGCGCAATTCCTCGAAGCCCTGCAGCGCCGCCGAGAACTCCCCCAGCCGCCGCGAGAGCTCAGCCCAGAGGTAGACCGCGCGCGGACGATCCACGTCGTGGAGCTTCTTCTTCTCGTCCTTCTCGTCGAGGCGCTTGCGGAGCCGCGCCACCACCTCGCGCTGACAACGCTGCTCGATGTCGCGATCGTTCGTCGCCCGCGCGCACCACGAGCCGCGCAGGTAGAGCTCCAGCACGCCGTCGGCGTCGTCCTCGTCGAGGAACTCGTGGCACCGCGCGGCCAGCACGCAGCGCGCGCCACCATACGGCTCACCGTCGCGCGCCAGGCCCTCGAAGTACTCGGGCCGCTTCAGGAAGCGCCGGAGCGCGTCGATCTCGTCGTCGCCCGGGAGCTCGGTGTGCACCACCGGCGCGTCGTCGCCCGACTCGAGCAGCAGCGCGCGCTCCTCCTCCCCCAGATCGCCCTCGCTCTCGAAGCCCTCCGCGAACGCCGAGTACCGGCACGTCGGACAGGTGAGCACCATGCCCAACAGCACGTCGCGGCCAGAGAAGAGCGGCCGGTAGTCGGCGTCGCGGCCCGCAAGCGGACTGAGCGTGGGCTGATCGTGGTTGAACGCGGTCTGGCACGCCGGACAGCGCACCGCGCGGGTGACGAACTCGTCGCTCATGGGGTCAGCAGCGGCGGGCTGGTGGGCGCATAGCCGCCGGCGCCCGGTGCGCACTCGCGGATGGCGTTGGTGTGATCGCCCCAGTACTCGATGTCGCCGCCATCGCCGGGATTGGAGACCGGTCCGAGGCCGCCATCGGAGAAGAAGCTGAGGTCGAGCGCGTGCCAGGTGAAGCACGGGCTGGGCAAGAGCAGCGTGTCGAGCGGCACCGAGACGGCCGGCGCGATCTGGCCTTTGAGATATATCGCAACCTGCGGCGCCACCTCGGCCGCGCAGCTCCCGCCCGACGCGCCCGGCTCGCAGACCTCGTTCGTGCCCGCGCAGCCGCACGCGGTTCCTTCGAAGCACGCGCTGGTGCCGCAGCTGCCGCCGTCCTCCGCGCGCCGATCCTGGAAGTAGTGCACCCAGACGCCGTAGCTGCAGCCGCCGTCGCCGAGGCAGCCATCTTGCGGCCGGTCGAGCCAGACCGATTCTTGAAGCGCGCCATCGCCCACGTCGTCGCCGGAGAAGTGCGGGTCGTCGGTGGGATCGTTCGGCGTGCCCCAGTCGTGACCGGCGTCGGCGAGGAGGCTGGAGACGTCGTCGCCCACCTGGAACAGCCGCCCACCCGGACGCACGAGATGCAGATCGAGGTCGACCAGCGGCTGGTTGGGCCAGAGCAGCTTCACGGTCACGTCCTCGAGGGGCGCGGCGGTGAACTGGACGTCGGCCGTGGCGCTCGCGCCTTGCGTGTCCTGCACCCGCAGGCCGATGTCGTAGGCGCCGGGAACGTCCGGCATGAACATGGGATGCGCGGTGCTCGCCGCCTGGAGGCTCGCATGGCTGCCCGCGGGCGCGCTGGTGATGCTCCAGCTGAGCGCGAGCGCCGACGGCGGATCTTCGGTGTCCGAGGAGCAGCCCGGGGTCACGCTCGGCGCGAAGTCCGTCGAGAACGCGGTGAACTGCACGAGCGAACCGGGCTCGATGGGCGGAACCGAGCCGCCGTCGGTCACGTTGATGGTGCCATCGAGCTCCTGCGCGCTCTGAACGTACGCGCACGCGACCGGCGGATGGTTCGGCGTCACCTCGGCAGCAAGCGAGATCGTCGCCTGCGGCAGGAGCGGATCGTCGAAGGTCAGCGTCAGCGCGTCCGTGAGGTGCGAGGCGGTGTTCCCCGTCGGCGGCGCGAACGCGACCTCGAGCGTCTTGGTCTGCTCCGGCCCGAGCACCTGCGGCAACGTGGGGACGGTCGGCAAGAAGAAGCCCGCGTCGCCGTTCGCGAAGGAGAAGCCGGTGAGGTTCGCGGCCACCAATCCCGTGTTCGACATGAGCACCTCGGGCCAGGCGATTCCGCTCGTGCCGCCGGGCGGCTGCTGGAAGTCGATGCTCGAGCCGCCGTCGCCGAGGATCGCCGTGGCCCCGGACGGGTCTTCCAAGGTCACCGAGACCGCCCGCGCCCCGCCCGAGCCGGTCAGTGTGATGGTCTGCGTGGGACGGTCGGCGTCGTCGGATTTCACGGTGAGTGTGGCCGCGTAGCTGCGCACAGCGGTCGGCGAGAAGGTCACCGTGAGGGTCGCGGAGCCGTTGGCGGGCACCTGGCTGGGGACGTTGCTCAGCGTGAACGCCGAGGCCGAGCCGTCGCCGCTGTCGCTCACCGTCGCCGAGCTCAAGATCACGGGCGCGGCCGTCTGCGCGTTCAAGGTGAGCGTGAGCGGCGAGCCCGCACCGAGCGCCACCACGTGGAATTCGAGGCTGCTCGGGTCGAGCTGCAGCGAGGCCGGAACGCTGGTGGCCTTCTTGTTTCCGGAGCAGGAGCACGCCGCGCAGAGCAGCATCGGCAGGACGATGTGGCTGATCCGGCGCATGGTCGGGCGAGACCCTAACGCCGCGCGGAACAAAGGGAAACCCGAAAGCCCCTTCCCCCGTTGGCGATTGCGCTATTGTCTACGTTGCGGCAGGTTCCCCCCTAAGCGCCTACGAGGGGGGCCTTTCGCGCCCAGGAGACCACCATGGCCGGCACCGACAAGCGCAAGCAGAGCCTCTACTTCCCCGAGGAGATGCTGAAGGAGATCGAGCACGAGGCGAACCGGCAGGACCGCTCGATGTCCTGGATCGTGCAGCAGGCCTGGAAGATTGCCCGCGGGGAGATCACCCGCTTCCCGTCGGTGAACGACGTCATTGGCTCCCCCGATGAGCGCGAGGAGCGCGCCCGGGCGGAGAGCAAGTAAGCCTTCCCTTTTTGCCTTTCGAGGTCCGCCATGAGCCAGACCGACAGCCGCAAGCAGAGCCTCTATTTCCCCGAGGAGATGCTTCGCGAGATCCAGAACGAGGCCACGCGGCAGGACCGCTCGCTCTCGTGGATCGTGCAGCAGGCGTGGAAGATCGCCCGCTCGGAGATCAAGAAGCTCCCGAGCGTGAACGACGTCATCCCCGGCGCGTCCGGCGAGAAGTAGTCGCTACGGGCTGACGCTGCCCGCGCAGTTGGTCAGGATCCAGCGCGGCTTGGCCGTCGCGGCGATGGGCGAGTCCTTGGTGTAGGACTTCTGCAGGTACTCCGCCGCGATCTGGAAGTTCAGGCCCTGCAGGTCGAAGCGCTTGGACGCCGTGGCGTCCAGGTTCTCCATCATGGTGTAGCCGTCGCCGCCGGTGAGCACGTAGCTGTTCACCGCCACGCGGACGGTCTGCGTGGCGAGCGTGGTGCCATCCCAGATCACGGTGGCGCCGGGCTGGTCGCTGCCATCGGCGTTGAAGGCGTCCTGGAGCACGATGCGGGTGACGCGCGAGCCCGGGTTGCTGCTGCTCGCCGCCGGCTGGTGGCAGTCCACGATCGCGGTCACGCCCGACATCTGAAGGAACTGACCCGGGGGCGTTCCCTGGGCGGCTTGGCCTACGAAAGAGTCGTTGAAGCCGGCCACCGAGTGCTCCAGCACGGCTTTGAGCGTGGCCGCGTCGATGGTGACCAGCGAGATGGTGTCGTCGAAGGGCAGCACCTGCCGCAGCGTGCTCCGACGGAGCGGCCCGCGCGGGACGGTGTCGTTGTTGGCGCAGACGCCTTCGTTGCGGATGTCGCCGGAGTTCTCGAAGCCGATGTCGGCGGGGGTGGTGCCGGAGACGGCGTCGGCGGAGTGGCGCCACGCATCGGCCACGACTTCGCCGAACGCGTTGTCGCCCGAGCGCACGTGCACCTTCGTGATGTCGATGTCGCCGCCGACATAGCCGTCGGTCTCGTCGGGGTTGTCCACGAGCGGCGCGCAGTCCTCGTTGTAGCTGAGGCACGAGCCGCAGAAGAGCGCCACCAGGGCGAACGCTGGCAGGAAGAGGCGCTTCACAGCCGCAACCTCGCGAGCAGCTCCGCGGCGAAGCCGGGCCCGGGCAAGAGGCCCGGCACGCGGTCCGGGCGAGGCACGTCGTCCTGGTAGTTCTGCTGGGTCACGTTGGTGGCGAGCAGGGCCAGCTCGAGGTGCTCGAAGAGCGTCTCCGTGCGCAGCTGGGCGTTGAACACAGCGTACGCGGGAATGTCGTAGTGGTGGAGGGCCTGGAGCTTGGAGAGGTCGTCGTTGCGGCGCTCGGCGCCCAGCTCGCAGACCACGTCGAAGTTCAGGTAGCTACCCACGGGCAGCTGCAGGCCCACGTTGGCGCGGTACTGCGGCACGTCGACGATGTTCTCGAACTGCGGCGCGATCGCTGCTTCATCGATGGCGTGCGAGTAGCTGTAGTTCACGAACGCGTTGGCGCGCGCGCTGGCCTCGAACCGCACTTCGGCCTCGGCGCCCTTCACGTCGATGCCCGGATCGCGGTTCTGCAAAGGCGTGTCGTTGCCGCTCGTGTCCACGGCGAGAATCGGGCTCGAGAACCGGTTCCAGAACACGTCGCCGCGCATGCGCAGCTTGCCTTCGCTGGTCGCGAGCACCAGCTCGCCGCCCGCCTCGACGGTGTCCACGGTCGCGGGCACCAGGTTCGGGTTTCCGGTCGCCGTGCCGCCCACGTAGTCGTCCTCGGGCGCGGAGTTGGCGAGCTCCTGGATCGTGGGCGCGCGGAAGGCGCGGCCGTAGAGCAGCTTGAAGTTCAGGTTCGGCAGCGCGGTGAGCACCAGGCCCAAGCGCGGATCGACGCTGGTCACGAAGCGATTGCCCGTCACCTGCGCGGTCGCGCCGGTCCCGGTGACCGTCGGCAATTGGATCGCGTCGACGCGCACGCCGAGGGTGAGCGAGAGCAGCGTCACCGGTCGCCACTGGTCCTGCACGTACACGCCAAGCAGGTCGCGACGATTCACGTCCGGGTTGTGCTCGAGGTTGGGCCCAGGGAGCGTCTGCAGCTGCGGAAAGAGCGTGATGACGCCGTTGTTCTCCACATAGTTCGTCTCGAACGCGAAGTCCGGCAGCGACTGCTGCTGCACCGAGAGCCCGACCTCGAGCCGATTCGTCGGATGCAGCGCGACCTCGCCCGCGACTTCACCACCCAGCGTGCGCGAGGTGTACGCGTTCCAGGCCTGCAAGCCGGTCGCGGTCTTCACGCCGCCGAGGCTGAAGTTGCCATTCGCGGGCGTGAGCTGGAACAAGCGACCCGCGTGCTGCTGATCGAAGAGCAGCCGCGCCGAGATCGATCCGTCGCCGATGGGCTTGTTCCAGGTGAGGTCCGCGAGTCCGACGTTCCAGTCCAGGCTCGAGCCGGTGCCGAGCGTGTCGTAGAGGCCGAGCAGCGCGCCGCGGCTCTGGGAGAGGAAGCGCGCCGAGAGCGCGAGCGTGCCGCCGGGTGTTTCCGCGCGGGCCTCGCCGCCCACGTCGATGACGGTGTGGTGGTCGTCGATGTTGCCCGCGGGATCGTCGCTGGCCTTCTGGCCCTGGGCCTCGAGCGCAGCGGAGTTGAAGTCCGAGGTGACGGGAGAGCTGTAGCCCTTGGTCGTGCTCACGGCGGCGTCGGCGTGGAGCGCGAAGCCGCCCCAGGTGTGGCCGGCGTTGGCCGCGCCCTCGAAGGTGTTGAACGTGCCTGCGCCGAAGGTGGCGGCGACCTCATCGCGCCGCTTGGGCACCAGGTTCACCGCGCCCAGGAATGCGCCGGTGCCGTAGAGCGCCGAGCCCGGACCGCGCACGACCTCCACGCGCTCCAGGTTGTCGGTGGGAAGATCGATGAGCGGCTTGCCGTCGTAGGGCGAGTTGATGGCGTGGCCGTCGTAGAGCACGAGGACTTCGGGATCCGCGCGCAGGCCGCGGACGGCGATGTGCGTGAAGCCGGCGATGTCGCGCGAGACATCGAAGCCGGGCATGAGCTTGAGCGCATCCGGCACGGTGCGCACGGCGAGCTGGCGCATCTCTTCGTCCGACAGGCTCGACGCGATTGCGGGCGCGTCCGAAACGACCTGCTCATGCTTCGTCGCGAGGCTCACCACGTCCTCGGCGCCGTACATCGCGAGCTCCTGCTCGAGCTCACTCGGCTTCGCGGTCGGCGCACCGGCGTCGGCGTCGTCGTGCTTGGGCTTCCTGGTCTCGCGCGGCTTCTCGTCCGGCTTGGGCTCGGGCGCGCCGGCGTCGACGGGCTCGTCCACATGCCTGGGCTTCTTCACCTCGCGCCGCTCTTCGTCCACGTCGTCATCGTCGCCGGAGACCGCGATCGATTGCGGATTCGACTCCGACGCGAAGATGTCGCTGCGCCGCCCGAGCAGATCGACCGCGACCACGTAGTACTCGAGCGTGGGCGCCTTCACGTCGCGGCCGGGGATGATCGCCTCGTACTCGTCGCCGCCCGCGGGCCGCAGCTCCACCTGGCTGAAGCGTCCGCCGGGCCGGCGATAGAAGACGTGCGCGCGCGCCAGCTCGCCCGCGCCGAAGACATTGCCCGTGATGTGCACCGGCAAGCCCGCCTCGGCCTCGCCGGGCGGCGTGTGCAGGAACGAGATCGACCCCGCGTGCGCGCGCGCGGGAAGAGCGAGCCCCGCGACGATCAACGCAAGCGTGGCGAGGCGAACGGGCATCGGCTTCGTCAGCTCGCGCTCTGGGCCGGCGCGCCGAGCGCCTTGGCCTGCTCGGCGAAGTGGCCACCGGCCTCGATGGCCTTCGACTTCGCCGGCTCGGGATCTTTTCCCAGCGCCACGCGCGCCCGCGCCAGCGCCCAGTAGCGCTCGCCCTGGTAAGGCTCGGTGGGATCCGGATCCTTCTGGATGGACTGCTCGAGGAGCGGCTCGGCCTCTGCAGCCTTCTCGCTCACCAGCAGCACCAGGCCCACGAAGTACATGAAGATGGGCTCGTCGGGCATGGCCTTGAGGGCGGAGCGGGCGAGCTCATCGGCGCGGGGAAGATCGCGATTCAAATGCGCGAGGCAGTAGGCGGTGTGGCCCTGCACCACCGCGCGCGCGCCCGCCGACGCCGACGACTTGAGCCGCACGCCCTCGAGATTGTCGAGCGCGTGCTGGAAGTCGCGACGCAAAAGGTGCAGGAGCGCCACGTCCACCTGGGCCACGTTCTTCATGCCCGTGCTGGGCGCGCTGTCGCGAGCGGAGATGGCGAGGTCCAGGGCGCGGTCGAGCTTGCCGCCCTTGGCGTACACCTCGATGAGCTTGTCGAGCAGCATCGGCGCGGCGATGAGGAAGGCGACGACGGTGAAGACCAGGCCCATGCCGATGGCCTTGGGCCAGTCGAGGCCGGAGGCAAAGGCGCCGCCGACTCCCATGACCAGGCAAGCGACGAGGACCGCCAGCGATTCGAGGTTGAAGAAGCGCGCCATGTTCGCCTCGCGGCCACGAGGGAGCCGCGACGAAGTTAAATCACAGCAGCGCCCGCGTTCACAGTCCGACGCAGTGCAGCCGCAGCCGGTATGCCCCACCCGCTTGCGACGAGGGCGGCCGCCGCCGCACCTGCAGCCAGTACACACCCGGCTCGAGCACGGCCTGCAGGAAACCGCTGGGCCCCAGCAGGGGCGCGTGCTGGGCGCCGAGGAGCCAGAGCTCGAGGTCATCGGCGTCGACGCTCGCGGTGAGGAGCGACTCGCGCGCGAGCTCCACCGCGTGCAGGTGCCGCTCGCCGGGCCGGGTGAGCCGCTCGTCGACGTGGCCGCCGGGCACGAGCCGCTGCCGCCGGTGCTCGAGCTCGAAGGGCCAGTGCAGGCCGGGGTCGTCGCGGCGCGGGCCGCCGTCGGGGACGATGATGATCATGGCCGCCTCACTGCAGCGCGAGCCGATAGGCGGCCTGGATGGGATGCGCCCCCGCGGGCGCGTAGACCTTCACGTCGTACGCGCCCTTCTTGGCCCGCGCGTGGATGACCTCGTCGGCGCGGCCGGGGCGCTCGGAGCGGGCCACGATGCGGCCGCGCACGTCGTAGACGCGCAGATCCAGATCCGTCGACAGCCCGGTGAGCGTGAGCTGCACGTCGCGCGGCGCATCGAGCTGGAAGCGGAAGTAGTCCTTGTCGTCGGCCGTGGCGATCACGCCAGAGATGGACTGGCCCAGCTCGATGGCGCTCGCGTCGCGCTTGTTGTCGTTGGGCTCGTCGTCGCCGTCGCCCGCGTCGTGCGAGGGCACCGCGTCGTCGGTCGGAACCAGCACGCCCACCGCTTCCCACGCGGCCTGCACCTGCGCGGCGTCGCTCGGACCGTAGAGCCGATTCGCGCTGGCGATTGTCGCGCGCGCGGCCTGGATGAAGTCCGACGCGGGCGTGAGCCCGTGCGTGAGCGCGTGCACGAGCACGTGCTGCGCGTGGTCCGCGCCGATGCCGAGCACGCTGCGGCCGCTGGTGCGATTCGTGCCGCCCTCGGCCATGAGGAAGAACGCGTTGCCGATGATGGTCGCGTTCTCGTGGACCTTGCCGTCATCGTGGGCGGCGTCGGCGGGCACATCGCGCAGGCCGCTCAGGTGATCCGGCGAGCCCAGCCACTGCGGATCGGTGAGATCGCGAAGCGCACCGCCCGGCTGTCCCGGCGCCACGACCTCGCCGCCGATGATCCACGCCTGGCTCGGATCGCCCGAGTGCAGCTGCACGAAGCTCGAGAGCGCGTCGCACACGGCTTCGCAAAGCGCGCCGGACTGGCCAATCGCATCGAGTCCCGCGGTCTGCTGCACGAGCCCGTGCGCCAGCTCGTGACTCACGATGTCCAGGCTCGAGCCGAACGGTGCGAACGACTTGCCATCGCCATCGCCGAAGACGGCCTGCGCGCCATCCCAGAACGCGCCGTTGAAGCTTTGGCCAAAGTGCACGGTCGCGGTGAGCTCCACCGGGTGGCCCTCCGGCGAGGCGTCGATGAGCGCCTGATGAAGGTCGTCGAAGAAGAGCGCTGCGTTGGCCTGCGCATCGACGGCGGCGCCGTGCGCGGTGCCGCTCGCGTCCCAGCGATCGGCATCGCTGGTGGTGAACAGCGAGCCCGGAAGCGTGCCTGCGCGGCCGTCATACGTCGCGAGCGCGGCGCGCGTGGGATCCACGAGCGCGAACTGGCCGTTGCCGAGATCGGTGACGTCGAGCTGGCGCTTCTCACCCGCGACGCCCAGGCCCCAGGCGCGCACGCTGCGGAGCTCTTCCACATCGCCGATGATCTCCGCGCTCTGGTCGTCGATGACGATCGCGCGTCGCGTGGGCCCGCTCGCGGGCATGGCCTCGAGCTCCACGCGCAAGCCGCCGCGACCGCCCACGATCACCGGCTCGGTGATGCCGGCGACGAGCGCGCTCACGCCCGTGGCTTGTTCGAGGTAGCGCCTGGCGACGTCTTCGGCCTGTGGCACCGGGATCTCCGATGCCGGGAGCGAGGCGATGAAGCGCTCGCTGCCCGCGACCTCCACGAGCGCGCCCTGGGTGTCGAACGCGAAGACGAGGCCGCTCTCCATAACCCGGCGGCCGAACGCCATCTGGCTCGCGCGGACGATCGTGCCATCGGAGATCGTGCGAACGGAGTCGATGCGAACCGTGGCGCCGAGGAACATCGCCGGGTGCGCGGCCACGAAGGCGACCGCGGCCGCGGCGGGATCTCCGTTCGCGTCGGCGAGGTCGGCGCCGGTGATGAGCGCGAGGTCGTGCGTGACCGGGCGGAAGTACGCGTCGACGTGCCCGAGCTGCGCGAGCTCTTCGGACTGCGCCTTCGTGGGCGCCGCGTGATCCGCGTAGAAGTCGGCGTTCGACTCCGCGCCCTCCTCGTCCGGAACCGCGACGCTGCAACCGGCAATCAGCCCCAACACCATCCACCACGCCCCACGCGCCATTGAACCCTCCTCGCAATCGAGCCGCTCCATGCGGCGCGCACGGCGAGAGCAATGGGTGTGCCGGGGTTCACGCGGCGTGAAAGCGCGCGATTCGGTTCAGGCGCGATCGGGGAGCGATCGCGGGGTGTCGTGGGAAACGACGCCCCAAAGCGGGACAGAAGTCCTTCCCCGTTCGCGAAACCCCATCCCCGACCCTTCCCCGTCCTACGCGGGGAAGGGAGCACAGTGGGCGCCGACTGCTACTTCTCGATCAGAAGTTGTTCGCCTTCAGCGTCGAGCATGCTCGAACCGTTGAAGATCATCCCGCCTGCGTTCTTCGCGAGTTCGAGCAACATCGGCGCAGTCCGCGGGTCTGAGTCCAAGGTCGGAGCCATCCTGACGCCGAGGAGCCATTTCGTCGCGAGAACGCGGCTGCAGATCTGTTCGAGGTATCGGTGGCCACTGAATTCTCGGACGAGGAACGCGCGGGTGCCGAGCAGCGTCGTTGACGCTTTGTCTCCCGGCTTCCTCCACACCGTCGACGAAATCGTCGTCGTCCCACTTCTCGTCTCAACGACGATGCGCTTCCAATCGCTGTCGTTCCCGTCGACAGCGACGCCTTTGCCAAAGCGCCGTCGAACAAGCTTGACGAGCCCGTAATCAACCGAGGGCAAGTAGAGCGTACAGAACTCTGCTTGGTCGTCGGACTTCAAGTTCAGTGCTCGTCCGCCATCGTCTGCAGCATCTTGCGGATCCGCTCCTCACGCGTCTTGCCCGTGATGAGCTTGCGCTGCGGCGGCTTGGCCGGCGGCGTGCCCGAGACGTGCGGGAAGTTGTCGTACTTCCCGCTGCCGTCGCGGTCGATGTAGATGGCGTTCGTGTATGTGAACGCGTGTGCGGGCTTCTCGGCGTTCACCGTGCCGTTCTGTTCCGTGGCGTCCCAAACCAGCGGCATCAGGTCGCGGCTCTGGTCCGAGTCGCGCACGACCACGAAGTAGAAGTCGTCGTTCGCAGGCAGCTGTCCCGACGCCGCATCAATGTGGAACACCGCCTGCGCGTGGTACCGGCTCGCCACGCACGTCGCCTGGCCGCAACCCAGGCTCGCGTCGCCCGTGAAGACCGCTTCCTTGTTGGCCGCGGTCAGCGTCACGTTCTGGTGCTGCCAGCCGGTGGTCGCGTTGTCGGGCGCGAAGCTCGTGTCCGGGATGCCGTTCAGCATCCAGCGCGCGGCGCGGTGATCGAAGAGATCGATCTCGTCGAACGGCACCCACTCCGGCGACTGCACGTCGACCACCACATCCAGCCCCGTCGAGCCGACGCTCAAGGTGTCGCCCACGCGCGCGCACGCGGAGCCGGCCGCGGCGCAGTCCGCCTCGAGCGAGCTCAGCGAGTAGTTCGTGCCCGTGGTGAACGCGTAGGCCTTCACGAACAAGCCGAGCGAGCCCATCACGTGGTGCGCGTTGACCTGGTTGCTCATGGTGGCCTGGTCGAACGTCGCGACCGAGTCGTGGCCCGTGCCCATGTAGACGTAGCTGCGCGGATAACCGGCGGCGCTGCTCCAGCGCGAGTGCGTGTCCGAGACGGCCGTCGCGGTGACCACCAGGCCGTTGGCGTTGAAGGTCATCCAGTTGTTGAGGAGCCCGTCGAAGCTGGAGCGCGTGAAGCCGTTCATGACCTCCATCGCGTCCCACTTGTGCCGCGGGAAGAGGCCCGTGTCGTTGGCGGTGGCGTTGGGGCTGGGCGGCAGGCGGTGTGCTGCCGGATCGGCGTGCGTGGCCAGCGTGTCCGCGTCGAGCCCGAGGCCGCCGAAGGTGCTCACGTTGCCGTTGGGGTGGTTGATCTGGAAGGTGGTGGCGCCCATGGCTCGCGCGCCGTCGATGATGTCGTCGATGAGGAGGCTGTCCTTGGTGCCGTTGCCCCAGTCGAGCGCGCCGTGGGTCGCGGGGTTGCTCGCGTCGACCTGGAGCGGCCAGGGGTTGTAGTGGCCGTAGTCGAAGGTGGTGATCTCCTCGCCGACCATGGTGGCCATGAACGGCGTGCCGCCCAGCGCCTGGTTGGTGGGGCCGTAGTCGGTGATGAAGTCGTGATCGGTGGCGAGGAGCACGTTCACGTCCTCGGCGAGGAAGGTCTGCACGCGATCGACGAGCGGGACCACCGAGTCCGGCGAGTTCACGCTGTGCACGTGGAAGTCCGCAGAGAGCCAGCCGCTGGTGTCGACCACCTTCGCCATCACCGCGTGCACCGTCTGGTCGCTCGAGGTCAGGTCCACCGACGCGGGCGTGGCGGGCGCGGTGAGCGGCCAGAGGCTGTCCTCGGGGCCGTGCGACACGATGAGCTGGTACCGCCCCGCGGGAAGCGTGACGCTCAGCGTGCCCGAGGGCGGGATGAACAGCGTGCGCAGCATGTCGTCGGGCATGGGATCGCGGGTGGCGTCGGTGAACTTGCCGAGCGACTGCGGCGGATTCGGACACGACCCGTTGCAGAGCACGGTCACCTTCGCCGGGATGGCGTGGCCGGCGCTGTCGGCCGCGGTCACCGTGAGCGTGTGGCCCGCGGGGAGCGTGAGCGGCACGTTGCTGCCATCCGCGCCGGCGGCGATCTCGACCGGCTGGCTCACGCCGTGGCCCGGCTCCCAGGCGGTGAAGGTGTAGTCGTCGGCGGGGAGCGAGGCCTGGAAGTGGCCGCTCGCGTCGGTGACGAGGATCGCTTCGATCATCGTGGGGTTCACGTTGTCGGGGTCGGGGCGCTCGGCCGCGACGCGCGCGTTCGCGATGGCCACGCCACCCGCGCTCACCGTGCCGCCGTACGTCGCCATGGTCGCGCCGGTCTTGGCCGCGCGCACGGTCTCGATCTCCTGGACCACGGCGCCGATGTCGCGGCCCACCACGAAGTCGCGCGCGATGATCGCCGAGCCGGGCTTGCCGCTCTGCGCGTCCTTGGCGGGGATGACCAGCGAGCCCGAGCGGCCGCGCTTGTTGGCGTCGAGCCACTCGAGCAAGCCCGAGACGCCGCCCGCGTTGCCCAGGATGTAGCCGGTGATGCCCACGACCGTCAGCGAGTTGGAGTGCGTCTCCGGGGTGTTCATGTCGTCGAGCTTGTAGGGCGCGACGCCGTACGCGATGGAGTTGTCCGTGGCCTCCCACGTCAGGAACGTGGTCGCGTCCGGGTAGCTGCCGAAGCCCATGCCGCGCTGGGTGGACTGGGGCACGAGCAGGGCCACGTCGCCGCCGGGATCGATGAGGTCGCCGGCCGTGATGAGCTGCGCGCTGTCGCTGTCGTTGCAGAACGCGGTGACCACCTGCACGTGCGAGTCGCCGGGCTTGAGCGCGTAGAAGGTGGTGATGCGCAGGTTCGCCGGGTCGTCGGGGTTGAGGACCAGCTTCTCGCCGGCGCCGATCTGCACCTCGAGCTGGTTGTTCACGTTGATGTAGTCGTTGACGGTGTCCGTGCCCGTGGCTGCGACGATGGCCGCGCCGCCCTGCCCGCCCGGCGCGAGGATCTCGACCGTATCGACGTCGACGGTGCGCCCGAAGTTGAAGAACGGGGCCATCTTTCCGAACTTGTCGTTGCCCGGGCCCGAGTGGATGACGTCGGCGTCGATGATCGCGCCGCCGTACGGATCCGGGCCCACGTTTCGCCCCGGCTGCTGGACGATCACCTTGATCTTGTCGTTGGCCATCAGCACGTCGCCCACGCGGCCCGCGGCGGCCTCGCCGGCGAAGAGATCGGAGGCGTCGCTGATGACGTGCGCCGACGCGCCCGAGCCGGTGACCTGCAGCCACGCCGTGAGATCGATGTCGCAGCGGTTGGTGGGCGCGGGGCCAGAGTCGACCGGGGGCGGGGTGGTGGTCTTCTTGTGACAGCCCACGAGCGTGAGGGCGGCGGCGAGCGCGGCGTAGCGGCGCATGGGTCGGCTCCGTGACAGGCGGGAAACGGACTGGCGACTCTACTTCAGGCGGTCGCTCGCCCGGAAACCGGCGGTCCAAGCGCCTGCCGTCGAGATTCCCTCGACGCTTCCCGCGATTTCGTTTGACCCCTCGGAAGGCCGTCGCTATAAGTCCCGCCGCTTCACACACCCTTTGTCGCGGGGTGGAGCAGCCTGGTAGCTCGTCGGGCTCATAACCCGAAGGTCGTAGGTTCAAATCCTACCCCCGCAACTTCTTGGCCCCTGGTCCGCAAGGACCGGGGGTCAGTCGTTTCAGGGAGAACCCATGCGCCGCGCCAAGCCGGCAAACAGCCGTGGGTGGAAGACCTGCTCCCGCGGCCACAAGTATCGCGTGCCCGGCGGCTGCCCGATTTGATGGAAGGGCAATCGACCCGGCGGGTCGATTCGAAAGAAACCGCGCCGCGCTACGGCTCCAAAGACTCGACGTGGCCCATGATCACTGCGCAGGCGACGCTCGCGCCGCGCGTCGGCGCTCATAGGTGCGCGCCAGCGCAGCCAGCAGCAACGACGTGCCAACCAGTCCAGCCAGCGGCGGCCACGCGCCGCTCTGAATGTGCCCCGAGGCGTCGAACATCTTCCCGGCGAGGTAGCTGAGGAGCAGCAGCGGCGGGATGTAGCCGAGCAGCGAGCCCCAGAAGTGCGTCCAGAAGCGCACTCGCGAGACCCCCAGGAAGAAGTGCAGCACCTGCGGCATCCAGAAGATCAGGCGCAGCAAGACGACGGTCAGGAACGCGCTTCGCTCCAGCGCCTCCTCGTACTTGCGAAGCCGCTTCGGGATGCGCGCCGCGACCCAATCTCTGGCCACGAAGCGCGCGAAGGAGAAGCCGATCACGCTCGCGGCCATGGTGCCGATCATCGAGAGCACGAACGCCGTTTGCCAGGGCCAGATCAGGGGCGCCGTGGCCACGAAGAGCGTCCCCGGGACACCGAATGGTTGGAAGACCGCGTAGGCGATGATGAACGCGAGATAGCCCCACGCGCCCAGCTCGGCGAGCTCGACCGCGAGGGCCTTCGGGCTGCCCACCTGCGCAAAGACGCCCGAGCGCCAGGCAAACGCCAGTGCGACCAAAACGATCACGAGCGCGGCGAGCTTGGCGTGGTTCGCTGCGCGCGACGTCGCCATGGCTCACCATCCCCAACTGCCACGGAACAAATACCCCACCCCATCTGACCCGCTCAATAGGGCATTTGACGGATTGGCCTCGAGATCTGCCGCGAATTGAATGCGCGGGCACGCTCGCTAGAAGGCATGCGATGCGCCGATGGCAGACTGCACAATTGAGTCATTTGTGAATTGCAAACTTCGATGAATCCGGAGCGCGAATGGCCAGCGACGTGTTGAACCTTCAGGAGATCGACCGGACACAAATCTCGGCCGTTGGTGGCAAGGGCGCGCACCTGGGGGCGCTCTCGCGGATCGAGGGCATCCGCGTGCCGGCTGGCTTTTGCGTGACCACGGATGCGTTCCGACGCGTGATGGCTGAGGTGCCTTCGCTCAACGCACGCCTCGAGCGGCTCTCGCTCCTGAAGACCGACGATCGCGACGCGATCCGTGCGCTGAGCGCCGAGCTCCGCGAGCTCATCGAAGGCATCGCGATTCCGAGCGAGCTGACGGCGTCGATCACCGGCGCGCTCGCGAAGCTCGATGAGAACGCGGCGTACGCCGTTCGTTCCAGCGCGACGGCCGAAGACTTGCCGACGGCGTCGTTCGCGGGCCAGCAGGACACGTACCTGAACGTCGTCGGCGCGCGCGCGATCCTCGAGCACATCCGCCGATGCTGGGCTTCACTCTTCACCGAGCGCGCCGTGACCTACCGCCTCCGCAACGGCTTCGATCATCGCAAGGTGCAGATGGCCGTGGTGGTGCAGCGCATGGTCTTCCCGCAGACCTCAGGGATCCTCTTCACGGCCGATCCCATCAGCGGCCATCGAAAGGTCGCGTCCGTCGAAGCCGTCTTCGGACTCGGCGAGGCGCTCGTCTCCGGCCTGGTGAATGCGGACGTCTTCAAGGTGCGCGATGGGAAAGTGAGCAGCAAAGCGATCGCCGCGAAGTCGCGCGCGCTTGAAGCGTCGCCGTCGGGCGGGACTCGAGAACAGACGATCGAGCCGGCGCGACGCGAGCAGCCCGCGCTGTCGGATGCACAGGTGCTGCGGCTCGTGGAGCTCGGCCGGCGAATCGAGTCGCACCTCGGCGGCCCGCAGGACATCGAGTGGTGCCTCGTCGATGACGCGTTTCACATTGTCCAGAGCCGGCCCATCACCACGCTCTTTCCCATTCCTGCGGCGAGCGACAACGAGAACCACGTCTACGTGTCCGTCGGCCACGCGCAGATGATGACCGACGCCATGACGCCGCTCGGGCTGTCGGTGTGGCAGATGACGACCCCGCGGCCGATGGCCGAGGCCGGTGGGCGGCTCTTCGTCGACGTCACCGCTCAGCTCTCTTCACCCGCGAGCCGCGCCAGCCTGCTCGAGCTCTTCGGGCGCGGCGATCCGCTGCTCCGCGACGCGCTGCAGACGCTCCTCGAACGCGGCGACTTCATCAAGCTCGCGTCGGATGCTGCTCCTGCTGCTGCGCCGCCGCCGAAGCCTGCGATCCCACCGCTCGAGAGCAATCCCGCCCTCGTCATTGAGCTGATTGAAGGCACACAGGCGTCGATCGCAGCCGCCACGCGCGCCATTCGCGGCAAGACCGGCGCCGCGCTGCTCGACTTCATCGTGGCGGATTTTCAGGAGCTGCGGCGTGTCCTCTTCGAGCCGCGCGGCCATCAAGTGTTCATGTCCGCGATCGAAGCGACCTGGTGGATCAACGACCACGTGCTCGAGTGGCTCGGCGAGAAGAACGCGGCCGACGTGCTCACGCAGTCCGTGCCCAACAACGTCACCTCGGAGATGGGGCTCGCCTTGCTCGATGTCGCAGATGTGATTCGACCGCATCCGGAAGTCGTGAATCTTCTGGAGCGCGCGGCAGGCGACGACTTCTTGAACGAGCTCCCCAACCTCGCTGGCGGCCGCGAAGCGTTCGACGCGATCCAGGCCTGGCTCGAGAAGTACGGCATGCGCTGCGTCGGCGAGATTGACATCACCCGACCGCGCTGGAGCGAGCGACCCAGCGCGCTCGTGCCGCTGCTGCTCGGCAATGTGAAGAACTTCGAACCCGGCGCGGGAAAGAAGCGGTTCGAGCAAGGGCAGCAGGAAGCCCAGAAGAAGGAGCAGGAGCTTCTGGAGCGCGTGCGATCATTGCCCGACGGCGAGCAGAGAGCCGCAGAGACCAAGAAGGCGATCGATCGCGTCCGCGCGTTTATTGGATATCGGGAGTATCCCAAGTACGGGATGGTCAGCCGCTACTTTGTATACAAGCAGGCCATGTTGGAAGAAGCCCGGCGAATGGCGCAGGCCGGCGTGCTCCGCGAGAAGGATGATATTTATTACCTTCGATTCCAGGAGCTGCACGACGTCGCACGCACGGGCCGCGCGGATCACGAACTGATTCGCAAACGCAGGGAGGCGTTCGCGTTGCACCAACTGCTGAAGCCGCCGCGGGTACTCACGTCGGAAGGTGAGGCGCTGACGGGTTCGTGGCGACGCAATGACGTGCCTGCCGGCGCGCTCGTGGGCCTGGCGGTCTCTGCAGGAACGGTCGAAGGCCGGGCGCGCGTGATCCTCGACATGGCCGACGCCAAGCTCGAAGCGGGCGACATCCTCGTTACTGCCTACACCGACCCGAGCTGGACGCCGCTGTTCGTGGCCATCCAGGGCCTGGTGACCGAGGTCGGCGGCCTGATGACCCACGGCGCGGTGATTGCGCGGGAGTACGGCTTGCCGGCCGTCGTGGGCGTGGAGAACGCCACCCAGCGAATTCGTGATGGGCAGCGCATTCGCGTGCACGGAACGGAAGGGTACGTCGAGCTCCTGTCGTGAGCGGAAGCTCCGAAGTCGCTACGGTCCCTCGACGGCCGGCTGGTCAGTAAGCGGATCTTCCTGCTTCGGACCTCGCGGCTTCCCGGGCGCCTGCTCCACAGGCGGCGTCTCCTGCTTCGGGCGTGGCGGCTCCTGTCCGGGAGGCGCACGGTTCGGCGCCTGAGGCGCGGCGGGCTTCGGTTTCTCGCTCATGGCAGGAACGTCCGCGCGGCTGCGCGCGACGGCAATGGCCGATCGCCCGGCTGGTTCGTTGTGGGCTCCTCTGCGCGTCGCCAACTTTTGGGGGCGGAAGGAGCGTTTCGCCATGGACCCCACCCAGTTCAACTCCGGCATGGAAGGCGAAGGCAACAAGACTGCAGACAAGCAGTACCGCGAGCGCGCCAGCGACTACGCGAAGAGCGGCAAGGTGGACCAGGCGGCCAAGGAGGCCGAGCGCGACGTGGAGACGGACCCCGCCCAGTTCGACGCCGCCGCGAAGGAAGGCCAGAGCCACAGCGCCGGCGACTCGAATCGGGATCTCAGCGGCGAGACGGAGAAGACCGACGCCGATTTGGATGACGACGAGCAATAGCTCCCACGGCTGGCGCGGCAGGCCGACTTGGCTTTGCCGTATCGGGCCCGCCAGGCCGCGGCGTGTGTCCGTCCCCGCCGCGCTCAACCCGCTCGTCGAGCGTCGCGCACGGCCGGGTGGCCAGCGTCTCGCGCACGCGTCGAAGCGTGGCGTGGGCCGATCAACTGCGCGTTGCTTTCCCTGCGACCGCCGATCCTGCGTACCGAGGCCGGCTCACAGGGCGTTGAAGTCGAGCACGATCCGGCCGCGGACGCCGCCCGCGGCCAACAATCGGTGCGCCTCGGCTGCCTGCGACGCCGGCAGGACCTTCGCCACGCGCAGCGTGAGCGCCCCCGACTCCACCTGATCCCGGAGCCGCTCGAGCTTGGCGGTGTCCTTCAGCCCGTTGGCCACCATGACAGGCAACACGCGGATGCCACGCTCGACGGGCTCATTCCATCCACGCACCGTCACCAGACCACCGCCGTCGGCAATCGCGGGAGCCGCCTCGCCGTTGAGCAGCGCGCCGTCGAAGAGGCCGGGTACGCCGTTGGGCTCCAACTTGCGCACCCGCTCGGTGAAACCGGGACCGCGCGGCACGAGGACGTCCGCGCCGAGCTCGGTGAGCAGCGTCCGATCAGCGGGCGACTCCGAGACATCGGCCAGGACCCGCAGTCCATCGGCCTTGGCGAGCTGGATGGCGTAGCCGCCGACCGCGCCTGCCGAGCCCGTGACGGCCAGGGTCTGACCGGGCTTCAGGCCGATCGCGTCGAGTCCGAGGCGCACGGTGAGCGCGTTCATGAGCAGCGTCGAGGCCGCGGGGAAGTCCACGCCCTTCGGCGCGCGCACCGCGGACGCCGCGGGGACGATGATCTGCTGCGCGTAGCTGCCCTTGTGAGGCGAGGCAGGCGCGGTCACGGCGATCACCCGCTCGCCGAGCGCGAGCCGGCCATCGGCCGCGGGTCCGAGCGCGTCGATCACCCCGGCGGAATCCATGCCGGGGATGTACGGCGGCTTCTGACCGTCGAGGCGCTTGCCGTAGCCGCCGCTGCGGGCCATGAGATCGGTGGGGTTCACCGCGACGGCGTGCACGCGAATTCGAACCTCGCCGGGCCCCGGCTGCGGCTCTGGAAGCTCGACCACCTCCAGCACCTCGGGACCGCCAAATCGATTCACACCGATGGCTTTCATGCGCTGGATGTAGCGCTGGCCGTCGATGCAGACCGCAAATTCGCGCCACGCGGCGCTCGAGATGTCGCGTTCGACGCTTGACCCCCCATTTTTCTCGATTGAAATGTGGCTCCCGGGCTTTGGATTGCCGCAAGTGAAGCTCGAGACGCCGCTCCTGATCCTTCAGACGCCGCGTTTCGAAGTTGGATCGTCGCATTCGAACCGTGGGTTGCGGCAGTTCAACTTCCGGAAGGCGCGTCTGAAACTCGAGATACGCCTCCGGAAGCCGAAGCCGCGACGCTAGGACTTACTCGAGCCGCTCGAGTTGTTCGGGGTGACAGTTCCGGTCGAGCTGGCGTCGCTGCCCGAGGCGCTCGAGCCGCTCCCGGACGTGCCGGCGCCGCTCGCGCTCCCCGACTTCGACCCGCTGCCGTTCTTCTTCCGCGTCCCGCCCCGCGGCGTCGCGACCTTGAGTCCAAACAGCTCGAGCGCCGGCGACTTCGTCCCGAGCTCGCCCTTGATGATGTTGCCGAAGCCCTTGAGCTGGTCGGTGAGGTGGCTGGTCGACGCCTTGAGCACGGTGGTCGCGGCGCGGGCGGCGGCGTCGCGGGCCTCGCGCTCGTCGAAGGCGCGGAGCAGCTCCTGGCCGTCGGCCGCGAGCTGCTTGGCGTCGTCGAGGGTGATGTTCACCTCGGTGAGCGCCTGGGCGACGTTGCGATCGTTGGCGTCGACGGGCTGGAGCACCACCTG